>NZ_RZOS01001189.1:0-611 GCF_004022605.1 Mesorhizobium sp. M4B.F.Ca.ET.089.01.1.1 | reverse complement strand
GTCTTATTGTGTTTTTCCCTATTGCATTGGGCGTGCGCCAGGAGGAGGTTTGCTGCCACGTCAAGGCCATTTCTCGAAAGTGGGTCGACATGGTCAATCTCTCCGTTTTCGGCTTTGTCTATCGGCCTGAAGCAGCACAGGCAGAGTCCATTCTGTTTCTTGAACAAATCTTGCTTGGCCCTCGGGTCCGAGCCCCGGCGAATGCCGCCTAGCGACTCTGCCCGCTTTTTGTCGCGTTCGCGCCGCGCATCTTTGTTCTTCTCTTCATATGTTGCAGATACTTTGTTCATGCAGTTCCGGCAGTAACTGCGCAACCCGCCGGATGGCGTTGACCCGAAGAACTCTCGCGTAGCCGGCTTTGCTTCGCCACAACGGGTGCACGTTTTTCCGGACATGCGTATTGTTTCCTGTCGTCGAGTTGCTGTTCGATCCGCAGAGTGCGCACCTTCGTCGTGTCGGCGCGACGGCGCTAATCCCACATTATCTCGCGGTGTCCACCGACATTTGTACCGAAGCGAAGCTCAAATTCACCGCACCTGGGACAGCGATAGTGGCCGCTCGTTAGCGTCAACTCTCCCCAACTCTCGAATACGTGGCCGTCTCCCTTCCAC
>NZ_RZOS01001188.1:0-612 GCF_004022605.1 Mesorhizobium sp. M4B.F.Ca.ET.089.01.1.1 | reverse complement strand
GACAATCGCCCGCGCAACGGCCAGGCCGCGCGCGGGCGATTGTCCCTGCGGTTGTCGTGGCGATGGCGCGGGCGCTGGTCGAAGCGGCCCTGCCGCCATAGAAGGATGGGCTTCGGCTCCTCGGCCTCGGCGGCCGCCTCGCTGGAGGCGGCTTCCGGCGTCGCGGCAGGCGCGGCGGACACCGCTTCGGCCGCCAACGACTCCGCGGCCACCGGCTCTGCGGCGACGGCGTCAATTTCGGCATCTGCCTGTGGCTCGGCTGCCGGAGCACTATCCGCAGGCTGCTCGGCGACGGCTTCCGCGGCGAGCGGGGCCTCGTCAGTGGCCTCTTCCGAGACCGGCTCGGCAACCATCTCGGGGACCGGTTCGGCCGAAACCTCAACCGGGGCATCCGACGCCACAGCGGCATCCGGGCCAGGTTCGGAACCCTCGGCCGGTGTTTCGACGCCGGCTTCGGCAGACGCCGCTTCGGCCGCGGCGGCCAGCTCGGCCTTTGCCGCTTCCTCGGCCGCAAGCTTGGCGGCGGCGGCCTCGCGCGCGGCATTGTCCTGCGCGTCGAGCCGCGCCTTGACCTCGGCGGCCGGCTTCGGCTCGGCGCGCAGGACAATGCCG
>NZ_RZOS01001187.1:0-613 GCF_004022605.1 Mesorhizobium sp. M4B.F.Ca.ET.089.01.1.1 | reverse complement strand
ATCGGGCACGAGCATTCGAGCGCCCAGGGGACGGGCGCAGGCCTTGATGCGGAGCTTCAGGTCCGGGCTAATAATTTGTCTCCAGGCAATTCCGGACGGAAGGCTACGGCGAAGTCGCCGAGCCTAACCGTTACACGCTTTTCCTGGAATTGCTCTAGATCTGCGACGTCAGCTCGACGGGGAAATCGTCATTGTCGGCGTCGCGCATGGCGGCGAGGCTGCGGTTGTCGAGCACTTCGGCGATCGCCTGGCGCACTTCCAGCATCATGTGCCGGACCTGGCAGGTCGCCTCGTCGCAATCCTCGCAGCGCTGGTACTGGGTGCGGCTGGCGCAGGGGATCGGCGCCAGGGGCCCGTCGAGGACGCGCACGACATGGCCGATCTTGATCTCGGAGGCCGGGCGGGCAAGGCGATAGCCGCCTTCCTTGCCCTTGCGGCTCTGGACGAAGCCGGCATTGCGCAACTCGCCCAGAATGGCGTCGAGGAATTTCTTGGGGATGTTGTTGGCGACGGCGATGTCGTTGACGAATGCAAGCTGGCCGGCCGGCAGGCCGGAAAGATGCACGAGGGCCTTGAGGCCGTATTTGCCTTTTTTGGTAAGCATGCCCGATTC
>NZ_RZOS01001186.1:0-617 GCF_004022605.1 Mesorhizobium sp. M4B.F.Ca.ET.089.01.1.1 | reverse complement strand
CCTGACATCCGCTCAAAGTCTGCCAACCCGGCCCGATAAATTCGTCGCCGGGATCTCAGCATCCTTGGAGGAATGCCCCGGCTGATTTTGCAGGGTCTGCAGCAGCGGCAGCAGCAGCGCCACCATAGCTTCGGGGAGTTGCTCCAAGGCTGCGATGGCTTGTGCACGCGTTTCTGCCTCTAGGCGGGTCTTGCCGAAAAGATGCGGCGCTGTCTCGGCAATCATGGCGATTGGCGAGGCGCCGAGAATTTCGCAAAGGTGGATCAGGCGCGTGACATGCATCTTGGAGAAGGCCACCTCGTAGCGCGCCGGAACACCTGGGTCGACAGCCCGAGCATCAATGCGAGATTTTCGCGCGTCAGGCCGCGCCTCTCGCGGCATGCGCGGGTCTGCGCGCTCAACACCTCTTCCATCCTGTCAAAGCTGACGACGCCATCGAAGCCCGGCCGCCGGAACACCGGCCTGCCGAAGCCTGCTTGCCGCGTTTCGACCAGTCCTTCGGCCACGACGTACCCGTCCGGACCTTTGTTTGCTCTTGCCATGACGGCTACTGCTCCTGATGCAAGAGTTCGGTGTCCTTGATCAGGCGCAGGTTCATGTCGCTGGGGCTCTTGATC
>NZ_RZOS01001185.1:0-619 GCF_004022605.1 Mesorhizobium sp. M4B.F.Ca.ET.089.01.1.1 | reverse complement strand
CCTATCGTTGCCATGGCAGCCGCCGACCGTGGGTTGGTGGAAGCTCGAGGGGCCGTGGTCCACCAAGAGGCTGCTGCCGGGCAAGACGCTGCTCTTTAGCAAGTGGCGCGGTGCGCCCACCGCGATCTCCGCCCTGCTGTCGATCCACCTCTCCGGCGGGCTGCGCAAGCCGAAGGAGAAGGCGCCCACACCGCTCCTGCGTCCAGGGGGCAGCGAGACTGGGGCGCTAGTCGGCCTGTTCATGCCGTGGCCGAATCTTTCCCTCGCGGTCGAGCCTCTGAAATCGGCAGATGCGTCGGTCGCTACGGTACGTGCAGACGCGCGACGGCAGCTCGAGGACTATCTGCGCGGCAGAGGCATCAAGCTTGACGGCCGCGAGAAGCGACCGACGTGGATCGTGGCCGCCGGCGTCGAGCGAGCTCTCTCCATGTCCTCCTACCAGCGCATCTCTTCGCTAGCCTCTAGGGCGAGCCGAGGTGCCAAGGCGAAGGACTGGCAAACGCTCGGTCAGATCTTCCATATCTCCCACGCCGAACTCGTCGCGCTGGCGGAGTATCTACTCTCGTCCCCGGGCTCGATCATCGCGCGATGCGTCGCCCGACACCGCGTGCCGCAGGAC
>NZ_RZOS01001184.1:0-620 GCF_004022605.1 Mesorhizobium sp. M4B.F.Ca.ET.089.01.1.1 | reverse complement strand
GAGGCCGACACAGGTCGTCAGGATTTCAACGACGAGCAGGGAGGCATGCCCGGCGACGAAGCTGAGCGCGCCGAGGCAGACTATGGCGAAGCTCACGCCGATCATGGCGATCCGCTTGTAATGGACGAAGCGGGGTATCGTGCGCCCGCTGAACGTGGCGCCGGCGACGGTGCCGAGCATCAGCCCGAGCAGCGCAATGCCCGATTCGCTGGCCGAAAGCCCGACGATCGACTGCAGGTAGACCGGCAGATAGACCGCCAGGCCGATATTGGCGGCCTGCAGCAGGAACAAGGACAGGGTGCCGGCCAGCACGATCGGGTTGCTGAGCACCTCGAGCGAGATCAGCGGCTCGTCGGCGCGCATGAGCCGCAGCGCAAAAGCGCCCCAGATAACCGCCGAACTGGCGAGCAGCCCGAGGATTTCACGCGACAGCCACGGATAGGCGCTGCCGCCCCAGTTCAGCGCCAGCAGCAGCAGGGCAGTGGCCGCGATCAGCAGCGCCGCGCCGAGAGCGTCGATGCGATGATGCTTTGCCGCGATCGGCAGCTTCTTCAGCGGCTTGTTGATGATCGCCATGGCCAGCAGGCCGAGCGGCCGGTTTTTCCAGAAGATCAGCGACC
>NZ_RZOS01001183.1:0-620 GCF_004022605.1 Mesorhizobium sp. M4B.F.Ca.ET.089.01.1.1 | reverse complement strand
GACCTCCGCCCCTCAGGCAAATAGCTCCGACCGGGGCGCTATGCTTCACCACCGTCGGCCCGGGAAGTAACGCTCTTTATGCCGAGGTGTTCTCCCACTGGACGCCGCGCATTCGCCATCATGTGAAAGAGTTCTACTGCTCGACGACCAGAAATTCTCGACCAGCCGGGGCCATGCGGCTAGGGCAAGGAGGCTCTGGGCCCAAAGGCAGGTTGACGTCGTGCGTACCCATTCGGCGCTGGTACGCCCGCAAGGTGAGCTGGACGCGCTCCGCCGGGGGAACGAGACATTTCAAGGGATCTTGCGATATCCGTCGTGTTAGCCTCGCCGTCTTTACCGGTGTGGTTCGAGGCGCTAGTCAGCGTGACGCGCCTTGCATAGTGCCCGATCACCCGAGAACGCCTGTGATCCATCGCGAGGAAATACAGCGGACCTCATTTGCTGGCAGAACGCCTATCCGACCCAAGTACCTTCTAATGGCGGCTGGCTATCCTGCGGCGCAGATTACTGCAGTCGCGCTCGAACGTGGGCAGGTAGCGTCGCTCGACGCCTGGCTGCAGAAGTGGAGGCAGCGAAGGGCATCCGATACATTGGTGCAGCATTACGTGCTGTCGGGGCTC
>NZ_RZOS01001182.1:0-621 GCF_004022605.1 Mesorhizobium sp. M4B.F.Ca.ET.089.01.1.1 | reverse complement strand
CCTTAACGCCTCGGCGAGCGCAGCACCAGCAGCGGGCATCGCTCGGCGAGACCATAGCTGCCTGTTGGAACGACGCCGACATCGTCGAAGAACGCATGCGCCTCGCCAATCAGCACGTCTGCCGGCGCGAAGCTGTAGATAGCCGAAGAGTTGCGGTAGACGTCGATGGTGCCGATGACCGGCAATTCCCACCCGGTGCGTGCTGAAAGCTCCGCGCGGTCGGGAAACAGCGCGTCGAACCGTTCCGCAATGGTCTTCACGGGGATGGCATAGTCGGGCGCGTTGCCCGCCGCGGTCATGGCGACGCGCCATTTGAGCTCATGGAAGGTGGAGACGCCGCCGGACAGCGCGAGCCCCCGTCCCGCGTGCGGGTCGTCGGGTGCTTGCGGACCGGCAAAGAGGCGCGCCCCCGCTCGGCCGCCTGGACGGAGCACGCGTGCGATTGCCGCGAACAGCGCCCGCCGTGCGACCGACAAAGCGAGCGCGGAAAGGCACCCGTCACCGATTACCACATCCACGCTTGCGCCAGGAACGGGCAGGTCAAGCCAGTCGCCGTTCACCGCTCTGCGCGACGCCGTGTCGCCCGGCCAGATTCCCGAGATCATTTCGGGAGACTCGTCG
>NZ_RZOS01001181.1:0-621 GCF_004022605.1 Mesorhizobium sp. M4B.F.Ca.ET.089.01.1.1 | reverse complement strand
GGCCTGTGCGTAGCCGGCGATCATGGCGGCATCGATCCCATCGGTCTTTTCCAGGAAGCCCATCGCCTCTGCAAAACGGCGCACGCTGCGCGCATTGACGAGAGCGCAAGGCAGGCTCAGATCCCACAGCAGCAGCAAGGCCAGCCGCTCGTAGCCGCCGCTGGCCTCCATGACGGCAAGCTCGACGCCATGGCCCTGACACCAAGCGGCCAGATCGGTGATGCGTGCCGCATCGTTACGGAAGCGGCCTGCCGCCCCGTTCGGCTCGACATGGGCATCGAGCCATTCTTTCGAAACGTCCACTCCACAGATGGTCTTGTTCACGGTAACCTGCCTTGTGCGTGCGATTGGAGCCAAGCGACTATTCGGTCGTACGTGACGAAGGCGAAGGTCCCATGCTCAACCACGGTTCTAACCGGAGGGGCGTCGGGCGACTTCGCCAAGCCTCGAACCGGATGGCCATCCGGTTCGAGGCTCAGTCGCTTCCATCGCACAAAAAACCTTCCGTGCAGATACAAGGGGAAAGAACGAGTTCGGCGATGTTTGCCGTCTGGACCTCTGGGTCGGCGGTGAGCGGGTTGGAAAGGCCCTACTTGCAGTCCCGGTACCAACGCAGCGACA
>NZ_RZOS01001180.1:0-622 GCF_004022605.1 Mesorhizobium sp. M4B.F.Ca.ET.089.01.1.1 | reverse complement strand
CTATTATAGTGGGTGACATCATCTAGGTGTCCGCATCTCCCTTACCCGTGTGGAGCCAGTGTTACTTCCACACACTCGACCTATACCCAGAGCATGAAATGTCTAATCAACGGGGAAATCCCACCACCTGGATGACCGCCGAGCGTCCTGACCGAAAGGGCATTATGACCCTCAGGAAGCACCGGAACCAAGGCCTCACCTGCAGCCTCGGGGGCTGCGCACACCATCGAGCCGGGCTGAGCCGCTTTTGTCGAACCCACGCGGATCGACTTCGCGACGTTGGCGACCCCATCGCGAGCATCCCCGCAGCGGAAGAGCTTGGCGCGTTTTCCAAGGCGATAGAGCGGTGGTTGGCCAAAGAGTGTCCCCCACAGCCTACGCAGCCAGATTGAGCAAGAGCTTAGCTACCAGTCAACGAGGTTCAAGCGTCCAGAAAGTTGGGCAGTATCGCCGGGCAGCCTGCACCGTCGGATTACCCAGAGGGGCCGTGCGGAAATCGTTAAAGCCACAATCGCGAAGAATGGCGGTGACTTTCGAGACTGGTTGATCCGTGCGGCTGCCGTCGAGGGATGGGCTCTTTTGCACTTCGACGGTCTTCCTGAATTTCGCGAGAGATTCATCG
>NZ_RZOS01000117.1:0-14065 GCF_004022605.1 Mesorhizobium sp. M4B.F.Ca.ET.089.01.1.1 | reverse complement strand
CCATGATGATGATCGGCCGCGGCGGCCGGATCGCGGCGGCGAGTTCCTCCAGGCTGTAGCAGGGCACAACCATGTCCTTCAGCGGCCCGGCGCTCTCGACGAAGGCGTCGGTGCGCGACGCGGTGCGGTTGAAGACGGCGATGCGGTGCCCATGCTCGGCGATGTTGAGCGCCAGGTTGGAGCCCATCGTGCCAAGGCCGATCAGGCCGATTTCGGCTTTTTCCATCGTTTCTTCCCTGCTTTCCGAATTTTGTTTGGTCGCGTTTTGCCGGGATGATTGACGGGCCTTTGCGATGGCGTCAACCGCCTCGCCGAATTGTGTTGCGTCCGCCTTGTGTGGGATTCAGGTCAAGCCGAGCCAGGAGGCGTCCCATGGGGACGATTTTTTCTCCAAGGGCCACTCCACGTTTGATCTGCGAGAGGCACATTGCCGCAATGGATTGCACTAGAAGACGGAGCGGCCCAGCGCGACTTCCCCCGGGTCAAGCGACGTTCCGGCGTCGGGTACTATCCTCTTACCAAGGACGATGACTAGGGCAACTCCCCCGACGGTATGTGGCCAGGATTGCATCCATGGCTTTGCTGTATTCGGAAAAGCTTGGAATGAGCCCCAATTCAATGGCCTGGGTGACACATCTGGCGCCAGCATCCGAGGAGTTTGCCTGAGACAGGCAATTTTTCAATTTTGCCATTGAAACCGGAGGGGGAGGATTGATTGAACTATAGCTGATCACGCCAGAACGAATGGATACAACCGTGACATCGCCCCTGTTCCATCGAGCAGGGTCAAAGATGTAGTTGAGCATGCGTTTGTCGTCAGGGTATTTTGACATACCGTAGATTGCCATGACAAACACATTGGCAAGTGCCTTGTCACCCGGATCAATTTTCGTATCCGAATCCGAGGCAGGGAGCTCGAGGTCTCCCCCAAGCTCCAAGGCAAGCTCTGAAAGGACTTCGCCATCGCCTTCTCGCGCCATGGGCCAAAGCAGCGCCCACTGCTTGTTACATTGGTTTTTGTAGTAGGACTCTACGGCAAACTTCAGGCGCTGCTCGCGGGTCAAACTCGGCTGCATCAAGCTTGTTTTACCTGTGCGATCGCATCCACAAACAAGAAAAAAGACCAGAAGACCGCAACATACTTTCACAATATACCGGGTCGATATGACCACTGATTCAATTGTTTCTTGCCAAGAAAAGCGCTCCGTCAACAGCATCACTCCGATCCCGAACACCTCAACGCATTGGTAAAAACCGGTGAACCGCATAAGGCGCACCGCAGCTTAAGTGGAAAACGAGAGCATAGCCATCTGGTATATTATTCGGCGCGGATGTCGATCGGCGCCTCTATCTTCACCACCTCGAAATCCGAAACCAGAATATCGAGCCGCGCCGTCCAGCGGCCGGGAACCGGGATGATCAGGTTGTCGACGCGCCATGTGCCGTCGCCCGGCTTCGTCGCCGGCCGCTTGATCGGCTCGATGCCGAAATCCGGCTTCGACAGCACCAGCGTCACCGCCTTGGCGTCGAGCGGCCCGAAATCGCCGCTCATGATCACCATCGACGCGGCGACCGGCCCGGCATGGCCGGGCGTGATGCTGAGATCGGCCATCGCTTTCAGCGTGTGGATGTGGATCGACACCGGCTGCGCGGCGGCGATCGCCAGCGCGCGCGGCGGTGGCGTGAAACGCCAGCCGGCGGCGACGGCGAAGATGGCGACCACGATCAGGACCTCGGCGCCGATCGAGCGCGCCAGCCGCCGCTGCACCTCGGTGGCGCCGGCTTCGGCCGGAGCCGTCAGCGTCCAGCGGTTGACGGTGGCGAGCGTGAACAGAAATAGGAGCAGCACCAGCTTGACGAGCAGCAGCCTGCCATAGGCGGTGTTGACCAGCGCCGACGGCGTCTGCACCTGGATGACGGCAAGCACGATGCCGGCGGCGGCAAGCACGGCGACGACCGGCAGGATCGCGCGCGAAAACCGGTGCAGGAAGAGCTTGGCCTCTTCCGACTGCTGCCTCACCGAAAGCCCGAGCGGCACCAGTGCGCCGGCCCAGAAGGCGATGCCCGCGCCGTGCAGGAACACCATCGGCCGCGTCAGCCATTGTGGTTCCGCCGCGCTGGCATGGCCGCTGGCGGCGAGCGCGGCGCCGACGCCGGCCAGTCCGGCAAGGGCAAGCGGCTTGCGGCCGCCGCGCGGCCCGGCCAGCGACAGCAGGCCGAGACCAAACGCGATCAGCGCGATCAAAACGGTCCAGCCGAAGCTGGTGGCGAACGCTGTCTGCCAGACCACCGGCTGCGCCAGCCGTGCAAGCGGCGCGCCCAGCGCATCGAGCCCCTGCAGCCCGAGCGACATTGGCGCGGCAACCAGGCCGCACAGGATCGCGCCGATGACGAAGCGCCGGCCGCAGCGTTGGTCCTCGGCCAGCCAGGCAAGCGCGAAGGCGCCGCCGACACCGAAAAACAGGCCGATATAGAGCAGGACCTTGCCGATCCAGATGGCCGACCGCAGGTCCCAGTCGACCGCCTCCCCAGCCACCGGCGGAGCGCTCGGCGCGCCGATGGAGAAGAGCACGGAGCCGCCGACCGGATGGCCGTCCTCCGAAATCACCCGCCAGCTCAGCACATGCGTGCCGGCTTTCAGCGTCTCGGGATTGTCGATCTCGATGGTCTGATCGTCGAGCCGGTAGGAGGTCAGGACAAGCCGAGTGCCGTCCGGCCGCACCAGGTTGAGCACCAGCGGCGACACCGGCTCGCTGAAGCTCAGCGAGAACCTTGCCGGGCTTTGCGCCAGCACCGCGCCGTCCACGGGATCGGCGTTGATCAGCGCCGCATGCGCGAAGGCGCGGTCCGGCAGCGCCAGAGCCGCAAACAGCAACAGCAGAGCCAGAAGCCGGGCAAAAAGCCGGGCGGCTCGCCAGTCGTCGATGCAGGTCCTTGGGGAAGCGCTCATGCCATCATCGCGAAGCAGGCGGCGCGCGCTGGAACGGAGCGCGCCGCCAGGAGATCATTTCTTCGGCAGCAGCTTGATGCCGGGCGCCGGATTTTCCAGTTCGTCCTCCTCCTGCCCCGCGGCCGGTATCTCGATCCAGCGCGCCGCGGCACCGCCGTCGCATTCCTGCACGACGGGGAAGTAGAGCATCTGGCCGACAGGCAGATCCGCCGTCAGATTGGCTCTGAAGACGAATTCGTCATAGAATTCGTCCGGCAGATTGCCGCCGCTCCAGTCGACCTCCTTGACGCCGGTGGTCAGCGTCTCGCCATAGAGCTGGTAGGACTTCTCGTACTTGCCTTTCTTGGTCTGCAGCGTCCAGCCGGGTTTCGGCATCGGCTTCACCGAGATCACCCCTTCCGGAATCTGCACGCGCACGGCGGTCGTCGCCTTGCCCTCGCAGCCATGCGGCAGGCGAAGCACCGCCTTGTAGGTCGAACCGACAGGCGCTTCCTGGGTTTCGAGCGTGACGTGGGCCAGCGCCGCATCTGTCCCGAGCGCGAAAAGCACGCCGGCCGTCAAAAGATACTTGTTCATGATTGTCCCTCGAGTTTGTGTGATTGCCGGTCACTCGGCGTGGTCCATGTCGGTGTCGCCGGTTTCACCCATGCCTTCGACTTCGAACTCGACGGTGACGCTGCCGGCCTTCTCGAAGGTGAGAGTCGCCGGGAATTTTTCGCCCTGCTTGGGCTGCCGCTTCAGCCCAACGAACATCAGGTGGTAGGCACCCGGCTTGAGCGCCACCTTGCCGCCGGGCGGGATTTCGAGGCCGCCGCTGACCGGGCGCATGGTCATGACGCCGTCCTTGACGCCCATCTCATGCAGTTCGGCCTTCTCCGAAATGTCGGAGGCAATCGCCAGCAGCCGGTCCGGCGAGCTGCCTTTGTTGATGATGGTGAAATAGCCGCCGGCGACCTTGGCGCCGGCAGGCGTGGCCCGCGACCAGGGATGCTCGATTTCGAGATCGCCAGCCTTGAATTCATGCGCGAAGGCGGCGCGAGCGCCGACGAACAGCATGGCGAGGGTGGAAAGGACGATGCCTAGGCGCTGCCAGCGCCGGGATCGGTTGCTGCGGCCAGACGCGCTGGCCTGCGTTGCGGTAAAGGAAAACATGGTTGCTCCATGATGCGGTGATCGCACCGCCGCGACGCCGCGGACGGTCCGATAGTTGGATGAATGCGCCCGCGAAAGGTTCCGCGAGACGAGCCGGGACGGATCAGGCCGTCGCTGGCGGCGCGCGCGGGTTCGATGGAGAGCGATCGCGGGCGAAATCGACATGGGTGAAGGCCGGCGGCGCGAACACCACGGCCTCGAGCACGAGGCTGCGGGCGAGAATACCGGCATCGGGCGGCGGCGCGTGGGCCGCGGAAACCATGCTGCAGCCCAGCACGCAGCAGGCCGGCATGTGCTGCTGGTGCGGATCGCTGCCGGGAAGCTGGGCAGCGCCCTCATGCGTGCAGATGACATTGCCGAAGGCGTCGAGCTGCGCGGCGGCTGGCCCGGCCGCGAAGGCGCCAAGCGCCGACTGGAGCAAAAGCATCAAGGCCGCGACGAACGCGACCCTCATGCTCCATCGTCTCCGCCGGATGTCCAAGCTCTGCCTCTCCATGCAGCAACGGCAGATACCTAGCATGCGGCCAACCGAGCGAAAATCGCCAAATCACGGCTGCGGCAACGCGGCGCGACCAATGCGTATCGCCGTGACCCCGGCGCGGCTCAGGCGTGTTGCGGCTGCCGCCCTTCGGGGATCGAGGTCAGCAGTGTCTGGCGCGCCGACTTCAGGTGTTTGCGGCAGGCGGCGTCGACCCTGCCGAGATCGCGCGATTTCAGCGCCGCGATATAGGCCAGATGTTCCTGGACGGCGACCTCGTTGCGCTCGCGCTCCTGCGCCTTGTTCCACTGGTAGTGATAGTGGAAGATCATGGCGATGACGTCGTAGAAGTCGACGATGAAGCGGTTGTGCGAGGCGCGGTGGATCAGCCGGTGGAAGCGCTCGTCCAGCTCGGAAAACGCGGTGAAGCGCGTGGCAATCTCGCGCGCCAGCTGGTGGTGCTCATCCTCCAGCCGGTCGAGATCGGCCCAGACCGGGCTCTCCTCGGGCAGGGCGGCAAAAGCGGCCGCCGAGCGCAGCTCGAACATCTCGCGGATCTCGGTCAGCTCGATCGCGAAAGCACGGGTAAAACCCTTCAGCACCCAGTGGCTGTTGCGTCGCTTCTCGATCAATCCGAAGCGGGAGAAGCGGATCAGGAATTCGCGCACGCTGGTGGTGCCGACGCCGATCTCGCGCGCCAGCTCCAGCTCGTTGATCTGCATGCCGGCCTCGGCGCCGCCGGCAAGCAGCCGGCGCATGAAGGAGCGCTCGATGATCTCGGCCAGCGTGTCGGTCTCCTCCTCGGGGAAGAAGTCGTCCGGCCGCGGCGCCCTGAGCACGGTCTTGCTACGCTTGTTCCAGGCGATCAGACCGGTTTCTTCCATGCGCGCCAGGATGCTGCGCACCGTGGTGCGGCTGACGCCGAGCAGCGTGCCGAGCTCCGGTTCCGACGGCAGGCTCTGCGTCTCGTCGAGCAGCCTGAGGCAGCGGTTGTAGGCGTCCTTGTAGACGTTGTTGCTTTTTGACATCCCCCGCCCCGTTGCGCGCCGGCGCTTGCAGCGGTCGGCCTGAAGCGCGATATGGTCCTAACGCATGCTGCCGTAAAGCGGAATCGCTTTCAGACGCCGGCCGGCTGGCCTTCGCATCCGCAAGCGCGCGGCGCTCTCGCGAAAAAACAATTGACGCAAAAATGTTTTTTCACGATAAAAGACATTATCCATTAACTGACGCGTGTCAATCCGCCCACGCACCCAGGAACATCCCAGGAAACCGCCCGTGAACGCCGCAAACAGCATCCTCCTGTCTCCCGCCGACAATGTCGCGGTCGCCAATGGCCGCATCGAGATCGGCGCGGCGCTGCCGGGCGGCGCTGTCGCCGTCGCGGTGATAGAGCCTGGCCACAAGGTGGCGATCAAGCCGATCGCGACCGGCGAGGCGGTTGTGAAATACGCGCAGGCGATCGGCCGCGCCACGCAGGACATCGGACCCGGCGAACATGTCCACTCGCACAATCTGATCTTCGAGAGCGGCCGCCTGCCGGTGGTGCCGCCGAGCGAAGCCGAGCACGCGACCGAGGCCGACCGCGCCCGCACCTTCATGGGCTATCGCCGCGCCGACGGCCGCGCCGGCACCCGCAACTTCATCGGCATCATCGCCAGCGTCAATTGCTCGGCCACCGTCTGCCACGCCATCGCCGACGAGGCCAACCGCACGCTCTTGCCGAAATACCCGGGGATCGACGGCTTCGTGCCGATCGTGCATGGCCAGGGCTGCGGCATGAGCGGCACCGGCGACGGCATGATGGTGCTTCACCGGACACTCGCCGGCTATGCCCGGCATCCGAATTTCGGCGGCGTGATGATGGTCGGGCTGGGTTGCGAGGTCAATCAGTTGACCCTCTACGGCCAGAAGGGCGTCGCCGCCGGCAAGCGGCACTTCAACATCCAGGACGCCGGCGGCTCGCGCAAATCGGTCGAGAAGGCGATGGGCGTGCTCGCCGAGATCGCCGAGGAGGTCGGTCGCCTCGAGCGCGAGCCGATCCCGGTCAGCGAGATCGTCGTTGGCCTGCAATGCGGCGGCTCCGACGGCATGTCCGGCATCACCGCCAACCCGGCGCTGGGCGCGGCCGTGGACATCCTCGCCGGCGTCGGCGGCATCGGCATCCTGTCGGAGACGACGGAGATCTACGGCGCCGAGCATCTGCTCGCCTATCGCGCGGCAAGCCCCGAGATCGCGGCCAAGCTCGACGGCTATGTGAAGTGGTGGGAAGACCACGTCGCCAAGCACGGCGCCTCGATCGACAACAACCCCTCGCCCGGCAACAAGCGCGGCGGCCTGACCACCATCCTTGAGAAGTCGCTGGGCGCGGTCGCCAAGGGCGGCCAGACGCCGCTCAACGGCGTCTTCGGCTATGCCGAGAAGGTCACCGGCCACGGCCTGGTGTTCATGGACACGCCAGGCTACGACCCGGTCTCCGCCACCGGCCAGGTGGCGGGCGGCGCCAACGTCATCGTCTTCACCACCGGCCGCGGCTCCTGCTTCGGCTGCCGGCCGACACCGTCGATCAAGGTCGCCACCAACTCGACCATGTACCACCAGATGGAAGAGGACATGGACGTCAATTGCGGCGTCATCGCTTCCGGCGAGAAGACCATCGCCGGCATGGGCCGCGAGATCTTCGAGCTCATCGTCGAGACGGCGTCCGGCCGCAAGACAAAGAGCGAGGCCTTCGGCTACGGCGACAACGAGTTCGTGCCCTGGCACCTCGGCGCGACGCTCTAGACATCAACTCGAGCAATTCCAGGAAAAGGCGTGAAGCGGTTTTCCGTCCGGGATTGCGTCAAAACAAACAAGACATCGGCCGGCTGACGGATAGCCGGCGCGGGAGGCTTTGCATGAACAAGCGCCGGATCGGCACCACTGCGCTCGAAGTCAGCGAGATCAGCTTCGGCGGCGCCGCGATCGGCGGGCTCTACCGGGCCTGTCCGCGCGAAGCGGCGATGGAAACGCTGCAGACGGCCTGGGACGGCGGCCTGCGCTATTTCGACACCGCGCCCTTCTACGGCTTCGGCCTGTCGGAGCGCCGGACCGGCGATTTCCTGCGCCAGAAGCCGCGCTCGTCCTACGTGCTGTCGACCAAGGTCGGACGCCTGTTCCGCCCCGTTCCGGCCGACCAGGTCCCCGACCATTCCTACGTCGATCCGCTGCCCTTCGCGCTCGACTACGACTATTCCTATGACGGCATCATGCGCTCGGTCGAGTTCAGCTATGCGCGGCTTGGGCTGAACAGGATAGACATCCTGTTTGTCCACGACATCGGCACCTACACGCATGGCGTCGAGCAGACGAAGCTGCATTTCCGCCAGTTCATGGATGGCGGGTTGAAGGCGCTGGAGGAGCTGAAGTCGTCCGGCACGATTTCCGCCTATGGGCTTGGCGTCAACGAGGTGCGCATCTGCCTCGATGTGCTCAGCCGGGCACCGCTCGACTGCATCCTGCTCGCCAGCCGCTATTCGCTGCTCGACCGCAGCGCCGAGGCCGAACTGCTGCCTCTCTGCCGGCGGCGCCAGACGTCCCTGATCATTGGCGGCGTCTTCAACTCCGGCATATTGGCGACCGGTCCGGTGCATGGCGCGCATTTCGATTACCAGCCGGCGAGCAAGGATATCCTCGACCGCGTCGGCGCCATGGAGCGGATCGCGGCCGATGGCGGCTACCCGCTGGCGGCCGCCGCCTTCCAGTTTCCATTGCATGAACCGGTCGTGGCCTCGGTCCTGACCGGCACGGCCAAGCCGGCCAACCTGACGCGCAATCTGGAACTGCTCGACGTCGAGGTGGCGCCGGCGGAATACGCCAAATACGATCCCTATACGGTGGTCCAGGAACTCGGCTGATAGGCGGAGCTCCTGCCCGGCTCCCTGCGCTACATGGGCCGGGGGAGTTCACGATCGAGAGAGAACATACATTCCATATTGACACATGGGTGGAATTAATATTCCATCTCAAATTCGGGAGGATCGGAAGCGTTCGAACGCAGCGACGGCAAACGCAAAGGCCGTCGCGCAGACGTGACGAAACAGCACTTGCGTCGACGGGGTCGATGCACTATCAACAAACGGCAAATGTTTTTTATTGATAAAGTTCTGTTTGGGCCGCGCCTATCCGAACGGAGCTTCCGTAACCTTCACCGGGCGATCTAGGGAGGAACCCTCATGAAATTCGTGACCAGCATTCTCAACCGCCGCGCTTTCGTCGCGCTCGCCGCCGCCTCGATGCTCGCCGGCGCGCTGCACACGGCGCCGGCCTCGGCGGCGGACGTGACCATTCCGATCATCGTCAAGGACACCACGTCCTTCTACTGGCAGATCGTGCTCGCCGGCGCCCGCAAGGCCGGCAAGGACCTCGGCATCAACGTGCCGGAGCTTGGCGCGCAGGCCGAGACCGACGTCAACGGCCAGATCTCGATCCTCGAGAATGCCGTCGCCGGCAACCCGGCCGCCGTCGTCATCGCGCCGACCGAAGCCAAGGCGCTCGGCAAGCCGATCGACGAGGCCGCCACCAAGGTCAAGGTCATCGGCATCGACTCCGGCGCCGACTCCAAGGCCTTCACCTCGTTCCTGACCACCGACAACGTCCAGGGCGGCCGCGTCGCCGCTGACGGACTTGCCGCGGCCATCGGCGAGGCTAATGGCGGCAAGGTAGAAGGCAAGGTTGCGCTGATCACCGCGCTGCCGGGCGCCGGCTCGCTCGAGCAGCGCGCGCAGGGCTTCAAGGAACAGCTCAAGGCGAAATATCCCGGCCTTGAGCTGATCGCCGACAAGTATGCTGACGGCCAGGCCACCACCGGCCTCAACATCGCCACCGACCTGATCACCGCCAACCCGGACCTGAAGGGCATCTTCGCTTCCAACCTGATCATGGCGCAGGGCGTCGGTCAGGCGATTGCCGAGAACAACCTGGCTGGCAAGGTCGGGCTGATCGGCTTCGACAGCGACGAGAAGCTGATCAAGTTCCTCAACGACGGCGTCATTTCCGGCCTCGTCGTCCAGGATCCGTACCGGATGGGCTATGACGGCATCAAGACCGCGCTCGCCGCCTCGAAGGGCGAGAAGGTCGAGGCCAATGTCGACACCGGCGCCAACCTGGTCACCAAGGCCAACATGAAAGAGCCGAAGATCGACGCGCTGCTCAATCCGAAGCTCGACTAAGCATCGCGATAGGCGCACTGTTTCCGGGGCCTCGCAGCCCCGGAAACACCAGCACATCCGGGGATCCGCTGGCTTGAACTATCTTGACGATACGGCTGCGCCGCATCGTTGCGTGCCAATCTTGAGGCCAATCTGGGAGGATTGTCATGACGTCGACGGCGCAGGACCTGCACCCCGCCCCCACGCTGGAGCCCGGCAGGACGATCCTCGAACTGCATGGGCTTGAAAAGCGATATCCCGGCACGCACGCGCTGAAGCCGGTCAACCTCGCCTTCAAGTCCGGCGAGATCCACGCCATCGTCGGCGAGAACGGCGCCGGCAAATCCACCCTCATCAAGCTTCTCACCGGTGTCATGCCGCGCACCTCCGGCGACGTCATCTGGGAGGGCAAGCCAGCGGCGCTGGCGACCCCGCACGAGGCGATGGCGCTCGGCATCAATGCCGTGCACCAGGAGGTCGTGCTCTGCCGCCACCTCACCGTCGCCGCCAACATGTTCCTCGGCGAAGAGGATTCCCGCTTCGGCATCCTGCAGCAGCGGGCCATGGTCAAGGAAGCGCAGAAGATCATCGACGGTCTTGGCTTCGACCTGCCGGCGCATGTCGTGCTCGGCGATCTCACCATCGGCCAGCAGCAGCTGATCGCCGCCGCCCGCGCCACCGTGCGCGGCACCAAGTTCCTGATCTTCGACGAGCCGACCGCCTACCTCACCCGCAAGGAGGCCGACCAGCTTTTCAAGCTGATCCGCCGGCTGAAGGGCGAAGGCGTCACCATCATTTACATCAGCCACCGCATGGAGGAGGTGTTCGAGCTCGCCGACCGTGTCTCGGTGCTTCGCGACGGCACCCTGGTCGGCACCCGCAACATCGCCGAGACCAGCGAGCCGGAGCTGGTCAAGCTGATGATCAACCGCTCGATCGAGCAGATCTACCACAAGGAACATTTTACGCCGGGCGCGACCATCGTCGAGACACGCAACCTCTCCGGCAAGGGCTTTGAGAATGTCTCGTTGACCGTCCGCGCCGGCGAGATCGTCGGTCTCTACGGCCTGATCGGCGCCGGTCGCAGCGAGTTCGTCACCACCCTCTACGGCCGCCACCGGAAGTCAGCAGGCCAGATCCTGTGGGAAGGCAAGGAGGTGCAGGTCAACTCCGAGCACGATGCGATCCGGCTCGGCATGGCGCTGGCCCCGGAAAGCCGCCGCGACCAGGGCCTCTGCCTCAACCTGCCGGTCGGCCTCAACCTCAACCTGCCGATCTACAAGCGCATCTCGAACAATCTCCTGATCTCCAACACGCAGGAGAAGGTCGAGGCCGATCGCCAGATCGCCGGCCTGAGGATCAAGACGCCGACGCGCAACGCGCTCGCCTCCAGCCTGTCGGGCGGCAACCAGCAGAAGATCGTCATCGGCAAATGGCTGGCGCATGGCGCCAAGCTGTTCATCTTCGACGAGCCGACGGTCGGCGTCGATGTCGGCACCAAGGCCGAGATCTACCGCCTGTTCTCGACGCTGTTGTCCAACGGCGCCGGCATCATCCTGATCTCCTCCTATCTGCCGGAGGTCTATGAGCTCGCCGACACGCTGCATGTGTTCCGGCGCGGCAAGCTTGTCGCCACGCACGGCTTCCGCACCGCCGACCACGAAGACATTCTCTCTCAGGCGCTCGCCGAGAAACAAGAAAAACAGGGAGGACAGAAATGAGCACCGAGGCGATCGCGGCCGAAAAGCCGAAGCGCAACTACAACGCCCTCTTCGGGCTGACGCTGCTGGCGCTGCTGGTTCTGTTGTGGGTCATCCTGTCGGTGTCGACGCAGAGCTTTGCCTCGGCCAACAACATCTCCAACCTGCTGCGCCAGGGCTCGATGATCGCCATCCTGGCGGTCGGCCAGACCTTCGTCATCATCACCGGCGGCATCGATCTTTCGGTCGGTGCTGTGGTCGGCTTTGCCACCGTCATCACGGCGATGCTGATCAATGCCGGCGTACCGGTCTTCGCCGCCATCCTGATCACCCTGCTGGTCGGTGTCGCCATCGGCCTGTTCCACGGTTTCGGCATCGTCAGGATGGGCCTGCCGCCCTTCATCATCACGCTCGCGACGCTGACCTCGCTGCGCGGCATCGGCCTGTTGATGACCAACGGCAATTCGATCTCGATCAACAACGACGCCTTCCAGGAATTCTCGCGCAATTCCTTCGTCGGCATCCCCAACCTGTTCTGGATGGTGATCCTGGTCGGCATCCCTGCCTACATCTTCCTCCACCACAGCCGCTGGGGCCGCTACCTGTTCTCGGTCGGCTCCAACGCCGAGGCCTCGCGCCTGTCCGGCGTCAATGTCCAGCGCACCATCTACATGGCCTATACGCTGTCCGGCCTGTGCGCCGCCTTTGTCGGCGTGTTGCTCGCTTCGCGCATCGGCATCGGCAATCCGACCCAGGCCGAGGGCTGGGAATTGCAGGCGATCGCCTCGTCGGTGATCGGCGGCACCTCGCTGTTCGGCGCGGTCGGCTCCGTGCACGGCCCGCTGCTTGGCGCCTTCATCCTCGCCACCATCAACAACGGCGCCAACCTTTTGAACGTCAACGCCTTCTGGCAGCGCATCATCACCGGCGTGCTGATCATCGTCATCGTCTATTTTGACGGGCTGCGCCGCCGCGGCAAGTAAGTTCCCTCCCAGTGCCGCTGGCCCCGCGAAAGCGAGGGCCGGCGGCATAAACAATTGGATTGAAGCATGAAAGCAGTCGTCTGCCGATCGCCCGGCGAGCTCGTCCTCGAAGACCGCGACGAGCCCGGCGCGCCGCCCGCCGGCTGGGTGCGGGTGGCGGTCAGCCATGTCGGCATCTGCGGCACCGACTACCACATCTTCGAGGGCAAGCACCCGTTCCTCGCCTACCCGCGCATCATGGGCCACGAGGTCTCCGGCACGGTTGCCGAAACCGGCGGGGGCGTCGCCCTGAGCGTCGGCGAGGCCGTCATCATCAACCCCTATCTTGCTTGCGGCAAATGCATCGCCTGCCGAAAAGGCAAGCCGAATTGCTGCGTCAGGATAGAAGTGCTCGGCGTCCATCGCCACGGCGCCATGTGCGAGGAGATCCTGGTGCCGGCGCAAAATCTTTACCCGGCAAACGGCCTGTCGCTGGCCGATGCCGCCGCCGTCGAATTCCTGGCGATCGGCGCGCATGCGGTGCGCCGCGCGCTGACCGAATCCGGCGCCCGCGCGCTGGTCATCGGCGCCGGCCCGATCGGACTTGGCACCGCGCTGTTTGCCCGCATCGCCGGCCTCGACGTCAGCCTGCTCGACATGAGCAGCGAGCGCCTTGGCTTCGCCGAAAGCGAGCTTGGTTTCGCCGCGCTCGACGGCTCGCGGCAGGCGGCGGCCGATCTGGTGCGGAACGCGACCGATGGCGAGGGCTTCGACGTGGTCTTCGACGCCACCGGCAACACGCAGTCGGTGCAATCGGCCTTCGCCCATGTCGCGCATGGCGGCAGCCTCGTCCTGGTCAGTGTCGTCAAGGACGACATCACCTTCTCCGACCCGGAATTCCACAAGCGCGAGATGACGCTGATCGGCAGCCGCAATGCGCTCCGCGCCGATTTCGACCATGTCGCCGCCTCGATCCGCAACGGTGCGGTGCCCATGGCAAAGCTCGTCACCCACCGCACGAGCCTTGCGGGCACGCCGCGTGATCTCGCAAGATGGGCGCATGAGAAATCCGGTCTGATCAAGGCCGTCATCGAGATCGGGTAGGACAATGCAGAGGATCGACGCGCACCAGCACTATTGGCAGATCGCGCGCGGCGACTATTTCTGGATGGGGCCGCACGTCGCGCCGATCATGCGCGACGTCTTCCCGGCCGACCTCGCGCCGCACCTCCAGGCCGCCGGCATCGCCCGCACCGTCGTCGTCCAGGCGGCGGCGACCGTCGCCGAAACCGAATTCATGCTCGACCTCGCCGACAAGGACGACAGCATCGCGGCCGTGGTCGGCTGGATCGATCTCGAAGCCGACGATGTCGAGGCGACGCTGCGACGGCTGGCGGCGCGGCCGAAGTTTCGCGGCATAAGGCCGATGCTGCAGGACATCGACGACACCTTCGATATTTTGAAGCCGAAGCAGCTCGCCGCGCTGAAGCTTTTGCCGAAACTCGGCCTGCGTTTCGACGCCCTGGCGCAGCCGCGCCATTTGCCGGTGGTCGCCGCACTCGCCGACCACATGCCTGACCTGCCGATCGTCGTCGACCATGCGGCAAAACCCTTCATCGCCAAGGGCATCCTAGAGC
>NZ_RZOS01001179.1:0-623 GCF_004022605.1 Mesorhizobium sp. M4B.F.Ca.ET.089.01.1.1 | reverse complement strand
GTTCATCACGCCGAAACGCCTCGAGACCATCGACTTCACCCAGCCTTATGCGATCGACCCGGGTGGTTTCGCAGCCGCCAAGGACAGCGACCTGGGCAAGCTCGGCGCTTCGACCGAGAAATTCAACATGGACGATGAGGCTGCTACCAAGGCCGCGATCGATAAGTTGAAGCCCTTGCTGAAAGGCAAGGTGGTCGGCGTCCAGGCGGCAACGGCGATGCTCGAATTCGTCAAGAAATACTTCGGGGACACGGTGGAGATCCGCGAGTACAAGACGACCGAGCAGCACGATCTCGATCTGGCCGCGGGCCGCATCGACGCGATATTCGCTCAGAAGACGGCGCTCGCCGCGACGCTTGCAAAACCCGAATTCGCGAACTTCACGGTAGCGGGGCCCGGCTTTGTCGGCGGTCTGTTCGGCGCCGGAACCGGTGCGGGCCTGAGGAAGGAAGACACCAAGCTCAAGCAGATGCTCAACGACGCGATCAGCGCCGCGATCGCCGACGGCACCATCAAGAGCATCTCGGAAAAATGGGTGAAAACGGACGTGACGCCGGTCAAGTAGCCATTTGGGGACTTGTTCGGCCGGTCGGTGTCGACCGATCGGCCGGACGCCCCTGATC
>NZ_RZOS01001178.1:0-623 GCF_004022605.1 Mesorhizobium sp. M4B.F.Ca.ET.089.01.1.1 | reverse complement strand
CGGCAACTCCGGCGGCCATGGCGGCAGCCGTCACGATACCGGCCATTCGGATGGCGGCCCGCGTTCCTGCGCAACCTCCCAGGGATCGTCTTGCTGATCCGGCCTGTCCTTGACGGGCGTCGCGCGTAAGCGGGTGCGGATGACGCGCTTCAGGTTCCTGTTTTGATGCATGGCGCCCGTGCAGCCGCGCGACAAACATCAGGCTCCCGGAACCCGGGCGAACGTCGGAACGCGGCGGGTCGCTCCCTGGACCGCTAGCGACCCGTGCGGTAGGCGAAATCGTCGATCGCCGCCTGCCAGTAATGCAGTGTCCGGATCTCGAGCCGCGTGATGCGTCTGTAGTCGGCCGCGAAGTAGACCTGACCGTTCGCCGACAGCACGAACTGATCCTCATATGCGGGCTCATCGCCTCGCCAGGCCTTGACGATAAGCGTCTCGCCCTCCGCGTCGTCCCAGCCCACGCCGAAATAGGCGCCTGTGAAATCGAACGGCTTGTCGCTGAACACCTGCGCCGGGTGTCCCGAGCTGTTGTAGGCGATGAACTCGCCCGACATGGTGGTGTTGATGTAGCCCGGGCCAGCGGTGAAGCTCTGGTGCATGGCAACGAGGTTGTACCAGTTGAG
>NZ_RZOS01001177.1:0-625 GCF_004022605.1 Mesorhizobium sp. M4B.F.Ca.ET.089.01.1.1 | reverse complement strand
AGTGCTCTCAGGCTCTCCTTCTTGTGCTCGCGCAGGTGATCCATGTTGAGGTAGCGGGTCGCCTCGAGCCAGTTCTCGTGGATCTCCACCGCCAATGCCCGAACCAGCCGCAAACAGCTCTGCGGGTTGGGGAAGATGCGAACGACCAGGGTGCGCCGCTTGATCTCCTGGTTTAGCCGCTCCAGCATGTTCGTCGACTTCATGTGCTTGTGATGCGGCAGCGGCAGCCGGTAGAAGCTCAGCGTCTCCTCGATGTTGTTCTCCACCCAATCCACCAGCTTCGGGTATTTTGCCTGCCATTTGGCGATCCACTGCGCCAGGTCGCGCTTGACCTCGGCTAGGTCGCGCCGGTCATAGAACCATCTGAGCTCCATCAGGCAGTCGTCATCGACCTTGCGCGGCACATAATCGAGCGCGTTTCTGAGGAAGTGCACGTAACAGCGCTGCCAGACTGCCTCAGGCAGGACTTCCCGGATCGCTGCCCTGAGCCCCGGATGGTCGTCGGAGACGACGAACTCCACGCCGGCAAGCCCGCGCTGCTTGAGCCCTGCCACGAACGCGCGCCAGCTCGAATGGCTTTCACGGTTGGCCAGCTCGACACCGAGCACCTGGCGCCGGCCCTCCC
>NZ_RZOS01001176.1:0-625 GCF_004022605.1 Mesorhizobium sp. M4B.F.Ca.ET.089.01.1.1 | reverse complement strand
GTGTTGCCGGGCGAGGATGCGATGGAGAAGTTCCAGCAAGCCTGCATTGATGGCTGTCTCGAGGCGGTTCTCGACGAGCATTTCTGGCTGCGGAAATCCAAGGTCAATCCTAAGGGTCTGATCGATGACCTGTCGGCAGCTTTGGCCGCCAACGTCGGAACCTTTGGCTTCAAAGGCACCAGGAGGAAGGAGAAGATTCGAATTCGTTGCCATGCCGCAGTGCCCTTCGGAGGGACCGAGGCGGAAACGCATCGAGAAGGGAAGGACAGCGACGAACCACCCGCGGCTCGATCCGAGGAGATTCGGAGCGCATTCAATACGCCCTTCTGGCCGTACATCGTCGCGACGACGTCGGTCGGGCAGGAAGGACTGGATTTTCATAGCTGGTGCGACAGGCTGGGGCATTGGGATCTTTGCTCGAGCCCGGTCGATCTGGAACAGCGCGAGGGCCGTGTTCGGCGGTTCGGGGGTTAGTGCGGCAGCCCTTGGCCAAGAAACTCGGAGCGCATGCATTGGTGAATGCGAGGCAGACGTCCGCTTCGCCATGGGACGTCATCGCCCGGGAGGCCGACGCGGCGTTTGGCGATCCGTCGGGGATGAGCCCGTGGTGGACGCTGCCCGGTGC
>NZ_RZOS01001175.1:0-626 GCF_004022605.1 Mesorhizobium sp. M4B.F.Ca.ET.089.01.1.1 | reverse complement strand
ACGCGAACTCTGCGTGCAGTACCTCGTCGAGGGCAGTGTCCGCCGTATGGGAACGCGCATCTGGATAACGGCCCAATTGATCGATGCAACGACGGGCAATCATGTCTGGGCAGAACGTTATGACAGTGCGCAAGACGAGATATTCGATATCCAGGATCGCGTCGTTCGCACTACCGTGGGAACACTTGTAGGACGAATGACGGCCGCGCGCACCGACTTGGTCCTGCGCAAGCCGCCAGCCAGCCTGGCGGCCTACGAATGTGTCCTGCGCGGCGATGCCTTGCCAATGGGTACGCCGGAGATTGAGGCAGAGGCTCGGCATTACTTCGAAAGGGCCATCGAACTCGACCCCAGCTACGCTCGTGCCTACGCATTATTGTCGTCAGCTATCGAGCGAGAGTGGTTTCTCGATATGAGTGGTTCGACCCGCTTGCTCGACGAGGCGTTCGAGATGGCGCGGAAGGCCGTCGCGCTTGATGAAAACGACCATCTGTGCCAACTTGTAATGGCTTGGACACAGGTCGATCGCGGCGCCTACGAAGTGGGTGAACAGCATTTCGCCAAGGCCATTTCGCTAAATCCAAACCATCCGGTCAATCACACCGACTTGGCGATGTTCTATAACT
>NZ_RZOS01001174.1:0-627 GCF_004022605.1 Mesorhizobium sp. M4B.F.Ca.ET.089.01.1.1 | reverse complement strand
ATCCTGCATGAGGGTTTTGAGATCGCGAGCGACGTCGTAGCTGTTCATCTGATGCTGCTTGTTGCAGAACAGCTCGCAGCTCCACCAGCCATCGTAGCCGGTAGACTTCACGGCAGCTACCCACTCTCGAAGGTCTAGCGCGCCCTTGCCTGTTTCCACGTCGCGCAGCACCGGCTCGTTGGGGACTCCGCCCGCAAACGGCAGAGAGTCGCAGATGTGCACGCCGTAAATCAGATCCTTGTCCAATCGCGAGATTTGTTCGGGGCCATCGCCCGAGGTGTAACAGTGCCAGAAGTCGACGACGAGACGTATGTTGTCGCGCGCTGCTTTCCTGATGGTCCGAAGCTGCCTGTCAAGGGTGTTGAGCGGCGTCCAGGACAACGCTTCATGGTAGATGACCACATTGCGCTGGGCGGCAATGTCGGCGACCGCGGCCAATCCAGACGCCGTGATGTCGATCTGCTCCTCTATCGGCAGGCCAACAACGCCGCGGTAGAGATCGGGTAGCCGGGTAACGCTGGTGGGATCGAGAGCCTCAAGACTGATTGGACCTGTAATGACCTGAATGCCCTTTGATCCAACCGCCGAGGCAAGGTCCGTCAAAGCTTCCGCGTCTTTCAGCAGGTC
>NZ_RZOS01001173.1:0-628 GCF_004022605.1 Mesorhizobium sp. M4B.F.Ca.ET.089.01.1.1 | reverse complement strand
GGGCGAGCGTGATGCGGTTCATGAAGGAATTGTCGTCGCCCTTGGCCAGCAGGCCGGCGTCCTCGGCGATGGTGTCGAGCAGAACCTCGAGCCATTCGCGGTCCGCCTTGGCGAAGTCGCCAAGCACGTGGCCGTGCACCATTTCCTTGACGCCCGGATGGCCGACGCCGACACGCACGCGGCGATAGGCCTTGCCGATATGGTCGTCCAGCGAGCGAATGCCGTTGTGGCCGCCGGAGCCGCCACCGACCTTGACCCGAACCTTGCCGGCGGCAAGGTCGATCTCGTCATAGAAAACGGTGAGCGCGGCAGGCTCGAGCTTGTAGAAGCGCAGCGCCTCGCCGACCGCCTGGCCGGACAGGTTCATGAAGGTCTGCGGCTTGACCAGGAGGATCTTTTCGCCGGCGAGCGTACCTTCGGCGATCAGGCCCTGGAATTTCTTCGACCAGGGCGAAAAAGAATGGCGGCGGGCGATCGCGTCCACCGCCATGAAACCGACATTGTGCCGGTTGTTGGCATATTTCGCGCCCGGATTGCCGAGGCCTGCGAACACAAGCATCGTCGTCTCCGGGCGGGAAAATTACTTCTCTTCGGCGGCCGGAGCCGCTTCGGGCGCTGCCGCCTCGAC
>NZ_RZOS01001172.1:0-630 GCF_004022605.1 Mesorhizobium sp. M4B.F.Ca.ET.089.01.1.1 | reverse complement strand
GCATTGGCGTCGACGTCGGCGGGCAGCTGCCCGCCGACGTCGACGCCAATGCCACCCTTGTTGCCGGCGCCAACAAGATCGATGTCACCCGCCTTCTGCTCAAGACCGGCCGCTCGACCTTCGACTTCGCCGGCTCGATCGGACCAAAGCCGGCAACCGCTGGCGAGGAACCCGCCTATCGCTACGACCTGACCAGCGACGGCTCGAAGCTCTCTCCGTCGGAGTCGCCCGAGCCGGCACTCGATTTCGTGGCTCGCATCGCCGGGGTCTATCAGCCGAAGAGCAACAAGCTCATCGCCGAGAAGATCGGCGTCCGCTCGGGATCTTCCAGCGAGGTGCTGGGCACGGCCTCGGTCACCTTCATCGACAATGGCCCGCCGGGCATCTCTCTCTCTCTCAACATCCACGACATGCCGGTCTCGCATGTCAAGCAATTGTGGCCCTGGTTCTCCGCCCGCAACGCCCGCCTGTGGGTGCTGAGCAATCTGTTCGGCGGTCGCGTAGTCGACGCCACCCTGCAGTTCCAGGTCGTGCCGGGGCGGCTCGGCAACGGCGTCCCGCTGTCCGCCGACGAGGTGTTCGGCCGCTTCCAGGTCGAGGGTTCGCGCTTCGACACGGCCGGCCGCATCC
>NZ_RZOS01001171.1:0-630 GCF_004022605.1 Mesorhizobium sp. M4B.F.Ca.ET.089.01.1.1 | reverse complement strand
GACTATCCGCTGACGCCGCCCGTCGGGCGCTCGGGACGGCCGATCGGCGGCGGCGCCGGCTATTCGATCGCCGGCGTCAACGAGTTCGACGAATTGATCGACGACATCTACCACTTCTCCGAAGGACAGGGCCTGGAGATCGACACGCTGATCCACGAGGAAGGCGCCGGCCAGCTCGAGATCAATTTGCGCCACGGCGACCCGATCGAGCTCGCCGACCAGGTGTTCATGTTCAAGCGCACCATCCGCGAGGCAGCGCTCAAGCACGAGATCTACGCCACCTTCATGGCCAAGCCGATCCAGGGCCAGCCGGGCTCGGCGATGCACATCCATCAGTCGATCGTCGACAGGAAGACCGGCAGGAACGTCTTCTCGGCCGAGGACGGTTCGGAGACGGACGATTTCTTCCACTTCATCGGCGGCATGCAGAAGCATGTGCCGAACGCGCTGGTGATGTTCGCGCCCTATGTCAATTCCTACCGGCGGCTGACGCAGGCGGCCTCGGCGCCGGTCAACAACAAATGGGGCTACGACAACCGCACCACCGCCTTCCGCGTGCCGCGCTCGGATCCGGCGGCGCGGCACGCGGAAGGCGGTGGTGCGGTTGTCGTAGCCCCATTTGTTGTTGAC
>NZ_RZOS01001170.1:0-631 GCF_004022605.1 Mesorhizobium sp. M4B.F.Ca.ET.089.01.1.1 | reverse complement strand
CTGTAGGAGCGCCGGGCTAGCAGCAAAACCCCGCTCAGCCGAGACCGGCAACGCCGGAAGCAGCGCAGATGGATCGCGCGTAGAACGGGTGCGTACGAAACTCTGCGGATAGAACCTAGTTGTATTGAACTGCTGGAACCGAGAAAGCAGTTCCCAGACGATCCAAGGGTCAGCTTCAAAGTGGCTGAGAAATCTTGTTGCAAAGCGAGACCAGCACGTCACTACGTCTTCCTCGATCACTGGCGCAGCAAGATAGGCTACTGCTGATGCAGTCAGTACGCGGTCGATCGATCGCCGAAAGGCATGTGGGAGGAGGCCGGCCTGATCGAAGTACGATCCGTACGATAAAAACTCGAGCCACGATCTGCGCCTCGAACCAAAGCGGTCGACGATCGATAAGATTTCCTCACGGGCTCCCACAGCACGAACGCGAAGTTTTAGCCCGGGATGCTTATGTAGAAAGAACCAGGCCAAATTGGTGTCTAGCGCGCGCATTTCCTCGGCCAGAGCGCTCACCTCTCGCCAAAAATCTGCATCCTCTTCAACAGTTGGCAGACAGATCAGACGAAATTCGAGTTGCAGCCAGTCGTTCACGATCGGAATTGTGACGATGTCTCCAACATCCCGGGAC
>NZ_RZOS01000116.1:0-14119 GCF_004022605.1 Mesorhizobium sp. M4B.F.Ca.ET.089.01.1.1 | reverse complement strand
TGCGGTAGTAGACCTTGCCGTCCGCCTGCTGGATGCGCTGGTAGGCAGGGTTCGGGGCAGGCGGCGGTGCCCGCTTCCTCAGCGGGGGCATTTCGACGGATCCTGGATCCGCCGTGTTTTCGGCAAAGGCCGACGGCTCCGTCTCCGTGCTGGCTGGGGCCGCCTCCGGCTCGGGCGCGCTCGCCATCGGTTCGTCGCCGACTGGCCGGCTCTGGCCCAGCCGGGCGATGCCACCATTGACCTCGTTGAACTTCGCCTGCAGCTGGTCGTCGAGTTTTTCGAACCGGCTCTGGAAACCGTTGTTGACGGTATCGAGACGGGCGCTGATGCGCTGCTCGAACTGGCCGAGCTGCTCCAGCCGCGCCTCCACGGTGCGCAGGTCGTTGATGCCGCGATAGAGGTAGACGGCGGCCGTCAGGTTCACCACCGTGACCAGCGCGGCGCCAGCCACGACAAGGCCAATGGTGCCTTTGCGGCTTGGCTTGCCGACGGCCACTTCTTCCCGCGGGCCGAGTTCGATCGCCGGCATCTCCGGGTCGCTGATCATAGTCATTCCACCACCACCTTTGCGCCCACCGCGACGCGCTTGAAGAGGTCGATCACATCGGTATTGGTCAGGCGAAAGCAGCCTGACGTGCCGTCGAAGCCGACACCCTTGGGATCGTTGGTGCCGTGTATGCGGTACAGCGTATCGCGCCCGTCGCGCAAGAGGTAGAGCGCGCGCGCGCCGAGCGGATTGTAGGGGCCGGCCGGCACCATGTCAGGCAATCCCGGCTGACGGGCGCGCATCTCCTTGGGCGGCCGCCATTCGGGCCATTCGGTCTTCGCCCCGACCTTGACCGTTCCGGTCCAGCCGAATCCGTCGCGGCCGACGCTGATCTGGTAGCGCAGCGCCTGGCCTTGCCGCGTCACCAGGTAGAGCGCCTTCTCGTCCTTGCGGATGATGATCGTGCCGGGCTGCTCGGGGGTCTGGAAGGCGACCGTCTTCTTCAGGCTGGGTCCCATGGCCGGCAGCGGCGGCCGGTCGGCAAGCGCCGACCGCGCCTCGGCGAGCGGCAGGCCCGACACAAGCGCCGTCACGGCGATGCAGGCGCCGACGAAGGCACGGATGATGTGCGGCCTGGAGCGGTTCAGCGCTTCATGGAATCGCTGACCCGCCCCAGCTATTTGTTTTGACGCAATTCCGGACGGAAAACCGCTGCGCACTTTTCCTGGAATTGCTCTAGCGGCCGGCATCGCTGAGCCGTTCCTTGAACATCAGCTTCAAATCCTTGTTGAAGCGCGCCCGCCCGTCGACTTCGGAAGGCAGGATGGCGCGATTCAGCGCGTCGGTCAAAAGCGCATTGTCGAGCGCGACCGATTTGATGTGCGGCGCCTTGAAGATCTTCTCCAGCTCGCTGCGCGAGAAGTGGTTTCCGAACCATTTGCGCTTGTGCTTGTTGGCGACCAGCGTGATGCTCACCTGGTTGCCGCGCAGCTCGCGGATCTTCTTGTAGAGGCGCTTGCCTTGCCTGAGCGAGGCGACGTTGAGCTCGAAGACGATGAAGATCTCATCGCTCGTCGAAAGCACCGAGCTATGCCAGGGCGTCTCGATGTTCGGCAGGTCGATGACGATGTCGTCGAAGCGGTAGGCGACGAGGTCGAGCAGCCTGAGCACGAAATCGGCGCCGCGCGGCTCGAACGGCAACTCCGGCCGCTCGAAGGAGTAGAGCGTCAGACCGGACGGGCGCGAAAGCTTGATGACGTCCATCAATTCGACGTCGAGCCGTTCCGGCTGGCCGATGATGCCCGACAGGTCGAACTGGTTGAACTGGTTGAGATAGGCGCCGCAATTGGCGCTCTGGAAATCGAGGTCGACCAGGCAGGTCGAGGCGGCGCGCTCGGCAGACTTCGAGGCCAGGTATTCCGCCGCCGACAGCGCAAGCGTCGTGGCGCCGGCGCCGCCGCTGGCGGCGATGAAGGTGATGATCCGGCTCTTGGTGCCCTGGTTGCCGGTGTCGTGGAAGGTGACGGCGTTGAGCAGTTCCTTGGCATCGAGCGGCTTGTGCAGCCAGTCCGAAGCGTTCATGCGCACCAGCACGCGCGTCCGCTCCGACGTCAACTCGTCCGAGATCGCGATCAGCGGCACCGAGGCCCATTTGGCGCGTGCCTCGACGATGCCCGGCTGGCCGAGCAGCTCGCCATTGCCAAGGTCGAGGATGACGATACCGGGACGCGCATCGGCGGGTGGCCCTTTGAGGAAGTCGCCTGGCTCCGAGACCTGGACGTCATAGATCGCCAGCGCATCGAGCCTTGTCGCCACATCGCGCTTGAACTGCGGATCCGACGAGAACAGGGCGACCTGCTTGCGCCTGGTCGGGAGGACCTTGGTGTCGATGGCGTTCATGGCGAGGTACTCTTCAAATCTTCGCCCGTGACCGTGCTGAGCATGGAGGGCATGGCCTTGTTGGCATACAACCAGCTCAGGAAGAAGAACTGGAAGGTGATGTTACGAAGGTTGACGGTGATTGTCGGCACCGGCCCGCCGAGCCGTGTCTGGTAGCCGAGACCGCTTGCTGCATAGGTGATGACGACATCGCTACGCCGCAGGCCGGGGAAGAAGTGGCACATGCCGGGCCGCATGGTCAGTCGCTGGGCCGCGGTGATTGTCGGACACTCGTCGTCGTTGGTGTTCGCAGTGTCGCCGCGAAAGACACGGCTGAAATTGGCGGCGCTGAAGTTGCCGCTGTTGCTGCAGGTGCCCGTCCCGGCGGTGTAGCCGCAGACGAATGGTCCATAGGCGCCAGCGACCACCGGCGCGCCCGGACTCGAGATTGGCGCGGCTGTGGTAAGCGCGGTTGCGACCGGGTCGGAAATCGATGCCAGCCGCGCGCCGATCTGCACGGACTTGGTCGCGGCATTCCATTGGTAGAGCGCGTAGCCGAAATCGACGAAGCCGAGGACAAGCGTAAAAAGCAACACCGAGACGATGGACATTTCCACCACTGTGGCGCCGTCTTCGGATGTTGCAAAACGCCTGATCATGATCAGAACCGGGTAAACCGCTCCTCGTGGAAATCGGTCAGTGTGATCGGATTGATGCCAAGCAGAGACAGCATGCCGATGCCCGCATAGGCATAGGTGCCGGCCGCCCTGACGATGCAGACCTGGGAAGTGGTGGACCGATACTGCGTGACGCCGGCAACCACCGCGTCATGGCAGGAGCCGCTGGCGGCAATGGTTACGGTCACGTCGGACTTTGCCCATCCCGCGACACGTGAATTGCCGGTTCCAGCCGCATTGCCGAAGACGGCGATGTTGGCGGCGATGTCAGCACAGTTGATGGTGAGCCCGGCACTGGTGTAGAGCGCGCTGTTGCAGCGTGCGGCGTACCGCGCCCCGTCGTCCAGGCCCGCTTCTATCAACAGTTTCTTGTGGATGAGATTGCCGAACTCGAACACACCCGCCGACAGCAGCAGCATCAGCGGCGCTATCAGGGCCATCTCGACAAGCGCGGTGCCGCGCTGGTCACGGCGGAAACGGCTGAGGATGTGGGACAGCCTGCTCGACATCGACGTCACCGATAGAGCTGGGGTTCGTCGCGCAGGAAATTGTCGAGCGTGCCCTGGCCGCCCCGCCCGGTGATGTCGACCAGCTCAACCATGACGGAACCATCATCCGACGGGGATGATACCGGTTCGGTCAGGAAGAAGCTGCCGAATGCCTCGACAGGAAGGTTGGTGCTGTGGCCAGACAGGTCATTACCTTGTGCTTCGAGCGCGTTGCAATTCAGGATTGCACCATAGAGCAGGCGACGATCGACCGTCGTGACGGGCGGCTGGCAAGAGTTTGGCGGGGTTCCTGTCTCGCCGCCCGCCGACGCCGTTCCAACAAGGCCTTGTGCTATCTCGTATCGGTAGACCTCGTAGCGGGTCGGCTTGGTCGTAGTCCATGACGATGGGAAACTGGCGGAGCCGAAGTTTGTATTCCAATATCCTGGGGTCAGTCCTTCGGTAAAAAGCGGCCAATTGCCGTCGCCCATCCGCCCGTTCATGTTGGGCGTGGCGGCGTCCCGAGGCAGGCCCATATTGGGGGTGCCGAACGTCAACTGGTTATAGGAGGGACATTGGCCACCTCCGCCTCCTCCGTTGCCATTCTCGTTTCCGTTACCATTTCCTCCGGCTGCCGCGCCTTTCCTGACGTTTGCCGCCGGTCCATATTCAGGGCTGTTGAAGTGACTTCCGCCGGCCCTGATGCCGAAGCGAACATTGAAAGCATCCTGGACGGGGCCGGCATTCTGACCGGTCTTGGTGGTCACACCGTCGGAGGAATAGCAGCCGATCGGCCTCGATGTGGCAATGGTCTGAGCGAGAGCCTGCGCGCCGTTGCCAAAACCTTCCGGCGGCTCAAGGAAGCCGAAATTGCCAGGACCGGCCGCCGCCCCGTTGCCGACCTTCCGGAGTTCGATCAGGCGGCGATGCAAGGCAGGATTTGAAACGGCCTGCTCAAGCGTTATCCCGTCGGGGTCGTTCTCATAGGGATTGCAGATAAAGACGGGAGTGAAGTCGCAGACGCCGGAGTTGAATCCGGCTACGGCGACGGCGCCGACGTTGAAGCCGTCGCTAGCGCCGGCTGTTATGAACGAGGCCGGGAAGATCGCGGCAAAGCCGGTGGGGACGACAGTGACCTGGATAAAGCGCGTTTGCGGCTCTCCGACAGAGGGGGTGTTGTCGGCCAGATATGTAGTTTGGTTGGCCGCTGTTATGATGGTTCCGTCATTGGGGGGAATGGCCTTGAGGAAGCACCAGGAGATGCTTCCGGCGCTGTTGCAGCGCTGCGTGCCTCCCGGTTGGCCCGCTGTCAGACCAACCCTGCCGGCGTTTGAGAAATTGCTTTCGTTGGCGACCAGCGTCGCCATGGCGCGCTCGGCCCGCGCCCAGGAACCGGTCCTTCCGTCCAATTCCGCCGCGGCCGCAAGCGCGAAGGCATCGGCGCCCTTCTGCAAATCATTGTGCAGATTGTTGACCCGGCTCATATCGATCGCCAGCAACGAGAAGCCGATGATCGCCGGTAACATGACGCTGACGAGGATCAGCGCCAACCCTCTCTGATCGTGCCAGAACGCGCGAATAGCTCGCAACATGGCCCTACCCCTTACCCCTTCACGCCAAGCCCCTCGAATGCCCGGCGCACCGCATCCTTCTGCTCAATTCGCTCCGTTGGTCACACCCGAAGTGCCGACATTGACAGTCATATTCGTCGTTGGTGCCGGTGGCGGCGGAACTCTGTAGCTTCTAATCACGCCCACGCCGCGCTCGCCGTCGCCTTCGATTTTCGTGTTGTTCGAAGCCGGATTGTATGGGTCGACCGTCTGCAGCAGCGAATTGAATTTCTGCGTATCGCCTGCCGCCAGCGTCACCGAATCGTAGTTGTTGAGATAGTCTGCGGCGCAGCCTGTCAGCAGGCCGCTGCCCAGAACGACGAGCAAGAGCTTATTTTTTGACATAGAGCATCTTGTCCTTCGATTTCACGTCCAGCATGTGGCCATAAGGGCCGGTGACGCCTTCGCCGTGTTCATACTGGCGGATCATGTCCTTGTTCACCTCGAGTTGGCCGAGGATGAAGAACTCCGGATCATTGGCCGGTCGCGTCTTGTCGAACGGCGTTGCCAATTGCTCACCGGGCTGGGCCGTACGAGATGCGGCGTGACGATGACAACCAGCTCGGTTTCTTCCTTCTGGTTGCTCGAATTGCGGAACAGCGCGCCGATAACCGGAACCTGGCCGAGCCATGGCACCTGGTTCTGCAGCTTGGTGGTCTTGCTCGACAGGAGCCCGCCGACGGCGAAACTCTGACCGTCGCGCAGTTCGACCACGGTCGACAGTTTGCGGTTGGTGAAGATCGGGTCGCCGGCTGAGGTGAAGCCGGTCAGGTCGCTCACTTCCGGCGCCAGCTTGATATGGATCTTGCTGTCATCCATCACGACAGGCGTGAACAGCAGATTGACGCCAAATTGCTTGAATTCGATCTGGATATTGCCGTCGGTGCCGATGCTGCGGATCGGGACTTCGCCGCCGGCGTTGAAGCTGGCCGACTCACCGGACAAGGTGGTGAGATTGGGTTCAGCAAGCGTGCGCACCACGCCCTTGGCCTCAAGCGCTTCAATGATCAGGTCGACCTTAATGTTGCTGTCGATGACGCGGGTGATCAGTGCCGCGAAGGGATTGGTGTTCGACAACAGGCCGCTAAGCAGGTTCCCGGGTCCCAGCACTACGTCGTCTTCGTCGACGGCCGCAATGCCCGTTCCCGTACGGCTCGTGCCGCTGCCATTCGTGCTCTTGATCGAGACGCCGAGGTCGCGGCCGGCGTTGCGCTTGGCCTCCAGCACGCGCACTTCCAGGTTGACCTGCTGGCTGTCGTCGATGGTCACGGAGTTGATAATCGCGTCGGGACCATATTGCTGGGCGACGTCCATGATGGAGGCCAGCGTCGCTGCATCCTTGACATGACCGGCCAGCCTGATCTTGCCGTTGATCGAGCCGATCTCGATGCGCGCGCGCGGCGCCACCTGGCGGATTGCCGCGGCCATGTCGCTGACATCTTGACCGACCTCAACCTGAAGCGTGCCCAGCGACCGCTTGTCTTCGGAGAAAAGGTTGACCGTCGTGGTGCCGACACCTTTGCCGATGACATAGAGTGTCTTGTCGGTCATCGGCTGGGCATCGGCGATCTTCTCGTCACCCACGACAATGTCGCCAAGGGTGGAGTTCACCTGGATCGTCACCGACTGCGACACCGGCACGAAGATGCGATGGATAGTCGGGTTCGACACGTCGATGCGGCGGTCGGCGGCATGGGCCACGGGACTTAGCGGCAGCAATGCGCAGGACAAGGCGAAAGCGGCGGCCGCCAGTGGTCTCCGGTACACACGCATCTACGCTAACCCCCCTGCCGGCTGATTCGGAGTGTCGATCCTAATGCGCCGGCGTCATTTTTGTCGCGGCACATCGTATGTTTCGAGTTTTATACCTCGAAATACACCGATTGTCGCCCGCGCCGGCGGTTCCGGCTGCACGTATTTGACCTCTTCCTTGACAATTTCCTTCACTTGCGGCGCAGATGCCACAGCCGGAGCCGGCTTGACCTTGCTCAGATCGTCGATTTTGTTGTCCACCCGTTCGACGGCCTTGGCCAGCCCGGCCAGCTTGTCGTCGGCGCGTTTGCGATCGGCCGCGGCCGCGGCGTCCGCCGCTGCCTGCTTGGCGAGTTCAGCCTGCCTGGTGGCGACATCGTTCGGCGTGTCGCCGGTCAGGTCAGAAAGCGTGACACGCTCGGTCGTCTCGCCTTTGTTGGCCGCCGCCTGACGCAGCGCCAGCGACAACTGCCCAGCGCCTGCGGCGAGCGTCAGCTTCTGCGCGTCCTTGGTGCTGACTTCGACGGTCACGGCTTTGGCCACCGTCGGGCTCTCCTTGCTCTCGTCGGCAACCTGGTCAATGGCGAGCACTTTTATACTTTGCAGCAGCACATCGACAAAACTCTTGTCCGCCCCGCCATCGGCGCGCACCGTGCGGGTCAACAATATATCGACGCGGTCGCCTGGGAAGACAAAGCCGGCGACGCCGAGCACGTCGTTGACACGGATGGAAACGGCTTTCATGCCTTCGCCGAGCACCGCCGAAAGCGTGGCACGCTGGCCAGGGCCGGTGATTTTTGCGGCAAGGACAGGCTCGTTGGCGCCAATCGCTTGCAACGCCTGCTTCGAGCCTTCGCCGGCCAGGATCTCTTTCGTTGTCTTGAAGGCGCCGGCCGGAACCGCGCCCGCCGGCCATGCGATTTCACGCAATTTGTCGGCCGAGAGCGTATCGCCGAATTTCAACGGCACTGCCGCTACCACCACAGTGTCGCGCTGTACGCCATTGGCCTCGGCCAGCGCGTTGCGCTGACTTGCCAGCCAGATGTTGACAAGCACCACTGCCAGGACGCCGAACACGCCGGCGAGGACGATCATGATCAAAGTGTTGGCGCGCATGTACCCCAAGCCCCAATTCGCCCGCTGCGAGGAGACTCAGGCCCGGATCGATCGATCCGGGCCTGAGCGTTGTTGTGTAATCAGCTGCCGATGCCCGTCGTTCCGTTGCAGGCGCCGATCGGCGAGTTGTCCAGCGCGGTGCAGAGACCGGTGAAACGACCGGTAACCCAGCCGCCGATCGCAAGAATTGCCATGATCGCCAAAGCGGCGATGATGCCGACCAGGATGGAATATTCGACCATAGCAGCGCCGTTATCGTCGTCGCGGAACTGCCGGGCCATCGTCATGAGCTTCTTCATGCCAATTTCTCCCTTTGGAGGTTGAACCCGACGAGACGAGCTAAGGATGAACCCCATACCCAAGCATCCCCCGTCGACTTGATCTAAGTCCCGCCAAAAAGCAGAGTCAAACGGGATTAACAGTTCCTTAACCTTCGAATACATGAACGGAAGCCTGTTTAATTTTGGCAAGGGATTGATTTGATTAATTTTTCAAGCGCCTTTAACCATTCGTTCACAATCTTTCGCCACCCATATCGGTAGCATCATCATATTAGACTATGTGCATAGTCCTTTATATGTAAGGGTTTACCGAGGGTCGTCAGTGACGGAATCGCACGTTGCAGGGCGCAACGTTTCGTGAGGCCGGAGCAGAGGTGTGCTCACGAATGCACAGTCCAAAAATAAAACGATTTTTTTGGTGTCTCATCTTAACTATGTTGTAAGTATTCGATCCTTTGGGAGGCGCTCGGCGCTTGTGCCCCTGGTGGTTAACGCTTAGTTTCCAAACTGAGGGAAGTTTGCTGGGGGCTTGGGTCATATGCTGGGGCGCTTCATCAAGGGACCGAGTGAGCCGCGCGTGTCGCAGTCGGCGGCCGTCGTCGCGACATCGAATGGAGCGGCAATCGCTCCGGCGCCGGATGCCGAAATGCAGGGCGACGATTTTCTCACGCTCAAGGTCGAACTGCATCGCCATCTCATCGACCGTTTCAATCTGACCGCCCTTGAAAACGCCTCCAAGGATGAAATCCTGGACGAGATCCGGCCCATCGTGCGCGAGTTCGTTCGCCATCGAAACGTTCCGCTCAACGCCCGTGAGCTCGATCAATTGACCAGCGACACGGCCGACGAGATGCTTGGCCTGGGACCGATCGAACCGCTGCTGAAAGACGATTCGATCGCCGACATCCTGATCAACACCCACAATCGCGTCTTCATCGAGCGCCGCGGCGTGCTCGAGGAGACCAAGATCCGTTTCCGCGACGAGGCGCATCTGCTGCGCGTCATCAACAAGATCGTCTCGGCCATCGGCCGCCGCGTCGACGAATCCGCGCCGATGGTCGATGCGCGCCTGGATGACGGCTCGCGCGTCAACATCGCGGTGCGGCCGATCTCGGTCGATGGCCCGCTGGTTTCGATCCGCAAATTCTCCAAGCATCCTTATTCACTGGAGCGGCTGATCGCGTTCAATTCGATACGCCCGCCGATGGTCGATTTGCTCAGGATCGCCGTGCAGGCGCGCAAGTCGATCCTTGTTTCCGGCGGCACCGGCAGCGGCAAGACGACCTTGCTCAACGCGCTGTCGAGCTACATTCCGAGCAAGGAGCGCCTGGTCACCATCGAGGACGCGGCGGAACTGCAACTGCAGCAGCCGCATGTCGGCCGGCTGGAGACGCGCCCGCCCAATGTCGAGGGCAAGGGCGAGGTCCGCCAGCGCGAGCTGGTCAAGAATGCGCTGCGCATGCGGCCCGACCGCATCATCGTCGGCGAGGTTCGCGGCGAGGAAGCCTTCGACATGTTGCAGGCCATGAACACTGGCCATGAAGGCTCGATGACCACCATCCATGCCAACACGCCACGTGATGCGCTGTCTCGCCTGGAACAGATGGTGGGCATGGCCGGCATGCCGATGACCCACGAATCCATTCGGGCGCAGATCGCTTCGGCCATCGACATCATCGTGCAGACGCAACGGCTTTCCGATGGCGGCAGGCGTGTCATTTCCATATCGGAACTGACCGGCATGGAAGGCAATGTCGTCCAGCTCCAGGAGATCTATCATTTCGTCCGCCGGGAGGTGACGGCCGAAGGACAGATTGTCGGCGAGTTTCGCGCGACCGGCGTCCGACCGCGGTTCGCCCAGGAAGCTGCGACGCTCGGGCACCACTTCGGCAAGGATGCATTCAATCCGCAGGTGCCGCTCTGATGCCGACCAGTCAAACGCTGCTCTATTTCATCTATGTGCTCGCGGCTGCGTCGGTGATCCTTGCAGCCGAGTCCTTCTATCTGTCTTACGCGTCGCGGCGAGTCAGAGCCGGCGTCATAAATCGGCGTCTGTCGCGCCTTGCCGAAGAAGCGCCGGCCGAGAAGACCTTGCAAGGTCTGTTGCGGGAACGCGGGCTGACCGAATCCGGAGACTTTATCTTCGGCATGGTCGCCTTGAACCGGCTTTACACGCAGTCAGGTATCACCGGCAATCCGTTGGCTTTCGGTGCAATGTTCATTCTTGCCGGGTTGGTGCTCGCCTTGATGTTGAAATTGCTCCTCGCCCTGTCGATGGTCGCGGCGCTGAGCGTTTTCGTGCTGGTGGGCTTTGCGTTGCCGCTTCTTGTTCTTCGGCGCGCCCGCAACAAGCGCGTCCAGAAGTTCGCCAGGCAGTTGCCGGATGCCCTCGACATGATCGTGCGGTCGCTGCGCGCCGGGCATCCATCTTCGGTGGCGATAGCGCTGGTCGCGCGCGAGATGCCTGACCCGCTCGGCACTGAATTCGGCATCGTCGCCGACGAAATCACTTTCGGTCTCAGCCTCGAAAACGCCGTTCGAAAACTTTCGCAGCGGGTAGGATACGAAGGTCTTCACCTGCTTTCGGTATCCCTTTCCATCCAGTCCAAGACGGGTGGCAACCTGACCGAGATCCTCGCCAATCTCTCATCGGTGCTGCGCGAGAGGCAGAAGCTCCGGATGAAGATCAGGGCGCTCTCTTCCGAGGGACGAATGTCGGCATGGGTCATCTCTCTATTTCCGGTGGTCATGTTCATCATCCTCCAGTTCGCTGCCCCGGCCTACTACGGCAACGTCTGGAACAATCCGGTCATCACGCCTGTGTTCGTGATTTTCGGGGCGTGGGCGCTTCTCGGCGACTTCGTCATGTACCGCATGGTTAATTTCGACTTCTGAGGAGCGGCGGACAAACGTGTTCTCGAACATTCAGGATGTGGGCTTTCTGGTTTCCATGGCTGTCTTCCTGGCGGCGGTGGCGCTCTTCCTGTTCGGCGCGCTGGTCTTTCTGCCAGCGTTGCAGACGCGAAAGCTGGTCGCGCAAAGTCTCATCGCCGAGGGGATAGCCGATCGTCGTTCGCTGGTCGGTCAGGAGCAACTCGCCCGTATAGCGGCCCAGCGGCCGATCGAGGCCTACTTTCGCACAATCGAGAAGGAGCGAGGTGCACCAAACGCGCTCGAGGCGAAGCTCTTTCGCGCCGGCTTCCACCAGCCGAGCGCGCCCCTTGTCTACACCTTGTTGCGCTTCGCTGCGGTCGGTGCCGGCTTCCTGGCCGCCTTCACGCTCCTGCCCTTTGTCCTGCCGCAATTGCCCAGCGTCTTCACCTTTGCCGGTGCCGCCCTGTGCGGGCTCGCTTGTCTGGTCGTTCCCAGTGTGGCTCTCGACCGTTTTGAGAAGACGCTGCAACAGGTATATCGTCGCGGCTTTCCCGATTTCATGGATATGATGATCACTTGCGCCGATGCTGGCATGAGCCTGGAGGCAGCGGTCGAGCGGGTCAGCAACGAACTGGCTGGCACCCACAAATGGCTGGGTATTCAGCTTTCCATCATGAATTTGCAACTGCGCGCCGGCAAGCCGTTGCGCGAGGCATTGCGCGACCTGGCCGATCGCATCGGACTTGACGAGGCGCGGGCTCTGGCCGTGCTGTTCAGGCAATCGGAAGAACTCGGCACCAGCCTGACCGACGCCTTGCGCGTCTATAGCGACGAGATGCGCAGCCAGAGAATTCTGCGCGCCGAGGAGCGCGCCAACGCTTTGCCGGTCAAGATGATGATTCCATTGGGCCTGTGTATTTTTCCTGTTGTGTTGATGGTCATCATGTTACCGGTGGTCATTCGCATGAGAGGCATTTTCTTCTAGCCTGTCATATGCTTAGATTCGAATTGGAGTCGGGGGACCCCTGGGGGACAGAATGACAGGGAAAATACGCCTCGCCGCCGCTACAGGTGTGCTCATTGTGCTGCTTGCCGGTTGCCAGACCGATCCAACCGATGGCGTCGTTCGCACCAACGAACCCTCCAAGGGCGACGTCACGTCCTTTGGCGATACGTTCGACGGGCTGAAGACGGTCAGTGATGTCGACTACTATGCCTCGGACCAGGCGGTCGCCGAGGCCAAGAACCAGTTCCGCTCGGAAAACTACGGCAATGCCGGCGCCCTGTTCTACAAGGCCACTCGGCTGGCGCCCAACGATGGCGTTGCATGGCTGGGGCTTGCTGCTTCCTGCGATCGCATCCGCCGCTTCGACCTTTCCGATTTGGCCTATAGCCGCGCCTTCAAGCTGCTCGGCGGCACGCCCGAATACTACAACAATCTCGGCTATTCCTATCTGCTGCGCGGCAAGCTGCAGAATGCCCGCACCAACTTCCTCAAGGCCTATGAGCTGGCACCCAACGACCCGACCGTGGCCAACAATCTGAAGCTTCTGTCCTCCAGCGTGCAGAACGTCGAGCGGCAATAGCTATGCTGCTCGGCGCGTCGCTGCTGCTCAAGGCGCTTGCCATCCCTCTGCTCGCCAGGATCGCCTGGGTCGACTTCACCACCCAGAAGATAACCAATCGCGACGTGCTGCTGCTGCTTTGCCTGGGCCTCGGTTCCCTGCAACTTCTGTCGGTTCAGTCCGGATCGTGGTGGGACATGGGCTTGAGCGCGCTCGCCGGCCTCTTGCTGTTTGTCGTGCTCTTCCCGTTCTGGATCTTGCGCAAGGTCGGCGCCGGCGACGTCAAGTTGATGGCCATCATACCGTTACTGATCGGCGGCAGCGGTCTGGTCGTCTTTTCGGTACTGCTGCTGCTGTTTGCTCTGATCATGGCGATGGTGGTCAAGAACCCTCTGATGCTGCCGCAGGGCGCCTTCCAGCTCTATGTCCAGCATCTCGACCGCAAGGGCGTCGTACCCTTCGGTGTGCCTATCGCCATTGCCGCGATCTGCTCGATTGTGTTCCAGATCTACGAGAGCTGGATGTTGGCCAGCAGTTCGGGCGTTCTGCAGCAGCTCAACTGAGGCCCGCTTCCCTCAAAACCCCGCGGTCGACTTCGCCACCAGCTTCAGCGCGCCCTTCTCGATCCGGTAGAACGGCATCGTGCGCTGGCTGGAGCCGTCGGCGCGGAAGCGGAACAGGCCGGTCGAGCCGCGGAAGCCGCTGGCGTTTTCCAGCACCTGCTTGCTGAAGCCGTTCGGTCCGACGGCGCTCACAACGCCCGCGGACAGCGCCACCATGTCGTAGGCATAGGCGACATTGACGTCGGCCGGGTAGTGGAAGGTCGCGTTGAAACGGTCGGCGATCGGCCCGGTCTCGCTCTGGTCGAGCGTGGCGATATAGGCGCCTTCGAACGACGGATCGATCCGATGCTCCAGCCAGCGATCGGTTCCGATCAGCGAAACCGTCTTGCCGGGAATGCCTTTTGACTTCAGCGCCGCAAGCACCGGCGACGGGCTGGTGTCTCCGCTGGCGACGATCACGGCATCGGGCGCGTCCACCAGCGAGCCCATGTCGGCAACCGCCTTTGCGCCGCCGTCGGCCGGCGAGTAGGGCAGGGTGACGGCAAGTGCCGCGCCATAGATGCTGAGGCCGTTGGCGACCCGCTTTTCGACAGCGCCGGCATCGCTGCCCGCGGCCACCAGCAACACGAATTTCTTGGCGCCTTTTGCCGCGATCGCCGCCGCGCCCGCCGCCGCGCTGTCGGCCTCGCTGAGGCGCACGGCATAGACGCCGGGGCCGCCGGAAAAATTGTCGGCCAGCGCCAGCACCGGCGGCCGCGTCGAGCCCGACAGCTTGGCGATGTGCTGCGCGGCCGGCAGTTCGGTCGGGCCGATGACGACCTTCGATCC
>NZ_RZOS01001169.1:0-633 GCF_004022605.1 Mesorhizobium sp. M4B.F.Ca.ET.089.01.1.1 | reverse complement strand
GAATATGGACCCACCGGACGGAGTAGCGGCAATAGGCAGCCGAAACGAGCCAAGTCAATCTCCTGGATGGCGGCGGCTGCGCCGACGCCGATGAATTGAAAGGTATGCGTCTTGGATCCAATCCTCCTGGTCGGCTTTCCGGCGGTCGGCGATTTCGTCCGCTGTCATTCGGCCATCCGCATCCTCGCGGAGCGGTTTCCCGAGCGCCCGATCGACGTCGTGACCTCGCCCGGCAACGTCTCTTTTGCGCGGTTCATGCCGCATGTCCGCAAAGCGTGGCCCCTAAAGAAGCGTCATATGGAGCTCGGCCTGGCGGAGCGCCGCAGCCTGGTGCGCGAGCTTCGCCAGCAGAATTATGGCTCGGCCTATCTCATGACGAGCACGATCAAGGCGGCCCTGATACCGTTCATGGCCGGCATACCGGAGCGCATCGGCTACCCGCAGGAGCTGCAGTTCGGGTTGGTCAATCGCTTCCCAGCCGGCTGGCTGCGCCATTTGTGGGCGTTCGGTCCGCGCAAGACGCGTCTCTATGAGGAGGTTTGCTCCATCGCCACCCTAGACGCGAGGCCGGCCAACGTCGATTGGCCAGCGCCGCAGCTGGTCATCCCGGCCGCGGAATTGGATGAATGGCGC
>NZ_RZOS01001168.1:0-635 GCF_004022605.1 Mesorhizobium sp. M4B.F.Ca.ET.089.01.1.1 | reverse complement strand
ACGTCTCGCCGCTCGATGACGATCTGCCGATGGACGACGAGCTTGCCGCGTCGCTCGATCGCGAATTCCCGGGCGGCAATGAGGCGGTGGAGGCGGCCGACCACAACCTCGTCGAAGCTGCCGCGCCAGTGGCCGAAGCCGCTTTCGATGACGATCTCGAACATTCGGTTTCTCTGTCGCTCGAGGACGAGTTGACGCTCGACGGGCATGGCCCAGCGGAGGATCATGCCGCGCCGGCCGTTGCCGAATATGCAGCGCCTGTGCAGGCGGCTGCCGACCAGGCGGTCCCCGAGGAGGACTTTTCCGGTCATTTCGACGAGTCGATGGCCGATGTCGACACGGATTTCGAAGCGCAGGCCGAAGAGCCGGCTGAAGCCGATGAGATGCCGGCCCCCGCCGAGGCCGCCTATGCCGCTGACGATGCCGATCTGCGGGCTTTTGAGGACGAATTCGAGATCGATCACGCGCCGGTCGACGAGCCGGTGGCTGCCGAAGCGCCTGCCGAGGCCGCTTACGTCACCGATGCCAATGACGATGCTCCCGAATTCGTCGCGCAGGAAGCGTTCGACGACAATTTCGAGCTTGATATCGACGATGCGCCGACCGCCGAGGATCAACAGCCGGCAGCCGAAGCC
>NZ_RZOS01001167.1:0-635 GCF_004022605.1 Mesorhizobium sp. M4B.F.Ca.ET.089.01.1.1 | reverse complement strand
ACGCATTGTCGCGCACGACGAAGAATGGGCCGCGCGTTGTGCCGGCGAGGCGGAGGCGATCCGCGCTGTCATTGCACCGGCGCGGGCATTTATTGATCATGTAGGATCTACGGCGATCCGCGGTCTTATGGGCAAGCCGTGTATCGACCTCCTGGTCTCCCTTCTCGACTGGTCAGAAGCACAACAAGTCGCCGCAACGCTGAAAACAGCGGGCTATGTCGAGGAGGAGAGTTGCGATAACCCACCGCGCATTTTTCTTGTGAAACCCGATCCCGTCACGCCCTTTCACCTTCACCTAGTTCCCAACGGCAACTCTTGGGGACAGGACATGATTGTATTTCGCGACGAGTTGTCCGGCGATCCAGACCTAGCGAGCCGCTATGCCGCTCTCAAGCAACGCCTTGCGCAGGCGTATCCGACCGACGCCAAGGCCTACACTCGAGGTAAGTCTAGCTTTGTCGCCGAGGTTCTGCGTCATGCAGCGGCGGCGTTTAGCAATGACCGCCTGCTGACCCATCAGCGTGCGGAGCTGAACCGTGCGCAGGCATCAGAACCTGGCACTTGCCGCCCAATTTGGTGTTGCGGCCATCGCCGCAATCTCAGTCTATTCCAGTGACAACGCCACCCTTCTCAAC
>NZ_RZOS01001166.1:0-636 GCF_004022605.1 Mesorhizobium sp. M4B.F.Ca.ET.089.01.1.1 | reverse complement strand
GAATGGCTGTGTCTCGAAAAAGCGCAGCTTGTCGCCAAGGATCGGGCGTTGGCCTTCAACAAGCAGCACCATCTTGCTCTCCGGCATCTGCCGGATTTCCTGCGGCATCATCAGGTCACGCTCGCGAATCTGTTCGACCTTCGTGCGCCTTGGTAGGCCGAAGAGCTCGATCGTGCGGGATTCCGACTGGTAGCGGATGGTCCGCTTGCCGAGCGCACGCGATGCATAGTCGGCGGTCGCCTGATCATTCGCGCCTAGAATGAGCTGACAACCACAATTGCCGAGCAGCGAATGCCGGGAGGTTTCGCCGTAAATCTCGTCGAGATTCTTCAAGTCCTGGATGATGATGGCGAGCTTGATGTTATACCCTGCCACATAGGGCAGCTTGGTCATGATCTCGTCCATCTTCTTCAACTGCCGAAATTCGTCGAGCAGGAAGTAGACCGGCAGCGAGTTCGGATCGTGCTCGAGAGTAAGAATGTTCATTGTCTGTTGCACGAACAGCGTCAGGAGCGGCTTGAGCAGCGTGATATCCGTGATGTTGGGCGCGAGGTAGACGGAGATCGGCCGCCGCTTCATCGCGCGGAGATCCATATCGGTGACGTTCGTCGCGGCGACGACACGCTCGTTCTTGAA
>NZ_RZOS01001165.1:0-637 GCF_004022605.1 Mesorhizobium sp. M4B.F.Ca.ET.089.01.1.1 | reverse complement strand
CAATTGGCTCAGAACGCACAGCCCGTAACTGATGCGGTTGATGCGCCCGCCCTTGCCGATAATCGCGCTCCGCCATTTCGGCGGAATGACACCCTCGATCGGCACGCCGTGCCTGGGGACGATGCGGCATCCACTTTCAAGCGTCCGCTTGATCCAATCCAGGGCCTCGAGCACCGGCCGATGTACCGCGTTATTCGAACGGAATTCCAGAACCGAAAGCAGCCTCGGCAGGATCCTCCTGTAATGATTGGCATAAGAGCCGCGCATCACCTGGTAGATCCGGCGCTCGAGCGTGCCCTTTGCCTGATGTTCTTTGACGATCGCCGCCAGCTTCTCGCGGCCCGCCACCGGAAAGATCACCTCAGAGACCCGGCCGTCTGGCGCCTCGATCGCTGCGCCCGCGATGTCAACCAGAAGCCGCTCCTTGCTATAAACCTTCTCGATGTCGCGTGCGATGCCGGCAACCACCTTGCGTTTTGAGCGCACGCCGATCTTGTGGATGGTCTCCACCAGGAGATCGATCATGCCGTCGATGATCTGGGCTTCTCGCACGATGAGGAAAATCGCATAGAGGCCCAGTTGCCGTCTCGGGGCGTGTCGGCGCATCTCCGAGGCTTCTTCTGCGCCGACCCGCCCC
>NZ_RZOS01001164.1:0-638 GCF_004022605.1 Mesorhizobium sp. M4B.F.Ca.ET.089.01.1.1 | reverse complement strand
ACCGAGCAACTTCATATCGAGGTGAAGGCGAAGGTTTTGCAGAATGTGCGGTTCAAATATACTTGCCGCCCTTGTGACCGTACCAGCTTCAACACGCCGGTCGTGACCGCCGATGCCCGCACAACCCTTGCCGGGCAGCATCGCTACGGCTTCGACGCTGGCCTTCGCGCTCGTTCACAATACGTCTACGGCACGCCGCTCTATCGCCTGGCGCACGCCTTCGAGCGCGCGGGTGTTCCTGTCAGCCGTGGCGCTCTGGGCCACTGGGTGATCGGCTCGAGCGAAAAGCATCTCTCCCGCATCTATGACGCCCTGAAGCTGCGGCTCAGATCGCAGCCCCTCATCCATGGCGACGAGACGACTGTTCAGGTCCTGAAGGAAAAGGATTGAGAGGCCGCCAGCACCTCATACATGTGGGAATACCGGAGCGGCGAGGACAGTGACGAGCCTATCGTGCTGCTCGATTATCAACCGGGCCGCCGCCAGATACACCCGCAGACCTTCTTGGGCGATTACCGCGGCATAGTGATGAGTGATGGCTATTCCGCTTGGCGCACGCTGGAAGGGGCAACGCATCTTGGATGCATGGGCCGTTCGAGGCGGCGCTTCGTCGATGCCCTAAAGGCGAGGAAGAAAGG
>NZ_RZOS01001163.1:0-641 GCF_004022605.1 Mesorhizobium sp. M4B.F.Ca.ET.089.01.1.1 | reverse complement strand
AGTTGGACGTGCACGCGCCGCATGGCGCCGAGAGCGAAGGCGAGCGGGCGAATTATCACGCGCATCTGCTGATCACGACGAGGCGTCTCGGCGAGGATGGGTTTGCCGCGAAGAAGGCGCGCGATCTCGATCCGGTGATCAAGCGCAGCGCGGGCAGGGCGACCGTCGCCGAAGGAGAGGCCTGGGGCGTGCTGTGGCGCGATCACCAGAACCAGTATTTTGCCAGCCAGGGTTTTTCCATTCGCGTCGATGCCACGAGTGCGGTGCCGCAGGAACATATCGGCCCTGTGCGGATGCGGGCGGCGGACGCAGAGGCGAATGTCCGGGCCGAGCAGATCAGGCGCGCGAATGAAGAGGCGGCGCGCGACCCGGAAAAGGTGCTTGGCGTTCTGACGCGCAACCAGGCAAGTTTTTCCGAATACGATCTCGACCGGCATTTGAAGAAGCACATTCGCGACGAGCACGAACGGGCCGGCGTGAAGGCGGCGGTGTTCGGGCGTCAGGATGTGCTGGCGCTTTATGATCGCGAGACGGGAGAGGCGCTGGGGCGGTGGACGACGCAGGCGGTGCGCGAGCAGGAATCTTTAGCGCTTGCCGACGCGAGGCGGGTTGCCGCGGGCGATCACCGCAATGTCGGGTCT
>NZ_RZOS01001162.1:0-641 GCF_004022605.1 Mesorhizobium sp. M4B.F.Ca.ET.089.01.1.1 | reverse complement strand
GGGCTGAAAGGTCGGCTCGCCCGGAAGGTTGAAGAGATGTCCCAGCCTGATCTCGGGCATCCCCTTCAGGGAGGTGACGATCATGATGTAGACCGGGATCAGGAAGAAGAGGGCCGCAACGATCAGGAAAGCGTAAAGGCCGATGCGGCCGGCAGATACCCGTCGCGGTTTCGGCCCGAACGGACCCACGCCGGCCTGATCCGGCGCTTCCTGGACGAGCTGGGTGGCGGTGATCTGGCCAGCGGTCATACGCCCACCTCCCGATTGCGCCGCCACAGCAGAATTCCGCTGAAAGCTAGCACGACCAAAACCGGCAGCAGCATCATCGTTGCCGCGGCCATGCCCTGGCCGACGTTCTGACGCACGGTGATGAGCTGGATGACGTAGACTGCCGGCATGGACGTGGCGATGCCGGGACCGCCGCCGGTCATGGCGATCACCAGGTCGTAGACGCGCACCACGCTGACGCACTGGAGAACGAAGGCGGTGGCGAAGGCGCCCTTCATCATCGGCGCCACGATGGAAAGGTGCGTGCGCCACGTCGGGATGCCGTCGACCTTCGCCGCTTTCCAGATATCCTCGTCGATGCCGCGCAGGCCTGCAAGCAGGATCGCCATCGTCACGCCCGAGCCCTGCCAGAT
>NZ_RZOS01001161.1:0-643 GCF_004022605.1 Mesorhizobium sp. M4B.F.Ca.ET.089.01.1.1 | reverse complement strand
GCCATGAACGGCGCCTTGATCAGTCCGGCAAAGATGGTGCTGAGATCGATGGCGATGCGCAGCCTGTCGAGGAAGGCGGCCGGCGGAATGTCGGAATAGAGCCAGGCAGCGACGATGCCGCCGCCGAGTGCTGCAAAATTGGCGACGATGGTGAGGCAAGGCAGCGCGATCACCAGCGCGACCAGCCGCGGGAATACCAGCACGCCGATCGGATTGAGGCCGATGACCTTCAGCGCGTCGACCTCCTCGCGCATCTTCATCGAGCCGATCTCGGCGGTGATGGCGCTGCCGGAACGGCCGGCGATCATGATCGCCGTCATCAGCACGCCAAGCTCGCGCAGGATCAGCACGCCGACGAGGTCGACGACGAAGATGTCGGCGCCGAAATAGCTGAGCTGATAGGCGCCCTGCTGGGCAACGATGGCGCCGACGATCGCCGACATCAGCACCACCACCGGGATGGCGCCGACGCCCATGCGGTCGATCTGGTTGAAGATCGCGGCCGGATTGACGGCATGACCGCGGCCGAGCTTCATCTGGGCGCCGCGGATGGTGGCGCCGAGGATGTTCATCGAGGCCAGGAAATCGTCGCGCATCTCATAGACGCGCCGGCCGACCGCCTCGAGCGCGCGCAGGATGATGT
>NZ_RZOS01001160.1:0-644 GCF_004022605.1 Mesorhizobium sp. M4B.F.Ca.ET.089.01.1.1 | reverse complement strand
ACATAGGCCGCCACCACCTCGCTGGCGGCGATGCGCACCGTGCCCTCGATCGCTTCGACCGACCCCAGCGCCAGCAGCGAAAAGGCGCTCGCCTGCTCGCTCACGGCGCGGCCGCGTTCGTAGAGCACGCTGCCGGCCTCGGTCAGCGCGTAGCCGCTGCGGCCGCGACGGAACAGCGTCACGCCGAGCGCCTGCTCCAGCTCGGCGATGTGCCGGCCGAGTGTCGGCTGGCTCGCCGCAAGCTTTCGCGCGGCGGCCGACAGGCTGCCGGTCTCCGCCACGGCGACGAAACTCTTGATCAGGTTCCAGTCGATCTGTGTCATTCATTTATGAATATCAGAACGTCAACTTCAGTCAATTTCCATTCGTTTGCGAAAGACACAGATTGAGGGCCCAACGCAAACACGGAGACGAGAAATGACCAAGATAGCAATCCTCGGCGCCAACGGCCGGCTCGGCCGCGTCGTCGGCAAGGCCTTCATCGACGCCGGCTTCGACGTCCGCGCCGTCACCCGCAGCGGCAAGGTGCCGGCCGAGCTCAAGGGCGCCGCGGCGATAGCCGGCGATGCGCTCGACCGCGGCTCGCTGATCCGCGCAACGCAAGGCGTCGACATCATCTTCAACGGCCTCAACCCGATCTACAC
>NZ_RZOS01000115.1:0-14242 GCF_004022605.1 Mesorhizobium sp. M4B.F.Ca.ET.089.01.1.1 | reverse complement strand
CTGCTCAGAGGAAAGCTCAATGGGTATCGAAAGCCTTCTCGTCTTCATCATCATCGGCGCCATCGCCGGCTGGCTCGCCGGCCTCATCGTCAAGGGCTTCGGCTTCGGTCTGATCGGCAACATCGTCGTCGGCATCGTCGGCGCCCTGATCGCCGGCTGGCTGTTCCCGAGGCTGGGGTTCGCCGTAGGCGGCGGCGTGCTTGCCGCGATCATCCACGCCACCATCGGCGCGGTGATCCTGCTGGTGCTGCTCAAGCTGGTGAAGCGGGCTTGATGCCTGGCGTGGGCACCAGGGGCGCGCCATGAAGCAGAACACACTCTATCTGATCATCGGCGCGCTGCTGGTCGTGGTCATCGCGCTCGGCGTCTATGTCTACCGCGAGCAAACGCGGCCGAAGGGCGTCGAGCTCAAGATCGACGACAAGGGCATTTCGATCCAGCAGAATTGATCGGATCGGCGCAGCCGGCGCCGACGGATTGACCGGCCGCATCGGCTTTCGTCGGGCCGCCTCTCGGGTTTCCGGCGAGGCGGCCCCGGTCCCCATTTCCATTGTCACCCCTCGGCTGTCGCGGCGCTTCTCTGGGCGCAGCGCGAACCCCCTGGGCTTTTGCAACCGCCGCGCTACTTCCCTTTTGTGGACCTCGGTTCACTGATTGGCAGATTGGGAGGTTTTCATGGATCGCCGATTATTCTTGACGGGAATGCTGGGCGTGGCGGGGGCGGCCGCAATTGTCAGCGCGGTTCGGCCCATCAGCGCCGTGGCCGGCATTCCGGACGCCAGAAGCGGTATCCTCGATGAGCTCGAGGCGCAGGACAAGCAGGCCTGGGAGGACGATGGCAGCGAAGCGGAGGTGCAGACCGTCTCGCATCGCCATTGGCATCGGTGGCATCGGCGGAGAAGGCGGCGTGCCTGGAGACGTTACTGCCGCACCTACTGGCGGCATGGCCGGCTGCGCAGACGCTGCCATCGCCGGCGCGTCTGGATCTGGTTCAGGCTTTAGGGGCTAGCGGCGTGCTCCTGCTCCGGCCGGTTTGCCCAGCCGGGGCAGGGCGTCGTTCGCCGGTTTGAACGTGCAACGCGCCGCCAACGCGCGGCGGATAACAGGACGAACCGCGGCCCGCGACGAGCGCCAAGCCGGACCCTCAGCAACTATTTGATTATCAATCGTTTTCAAATTTATCCCACTTGACCCGCCCCTAAGATCAAGGCCGCCGCAACAGGTCCTCCGGATCCATTGGGCGTAGTGCGTCGATGGCCAGCCGCGAAAGCGCCCCTGTACCTCACCGGACTTGAGAAGAGCTGCTGCAAGCAAGCATCGCGACCTCGCGAGTCGTGAGCCGATTGACAAAACAATCCAAGCCTATCATATGATAGGTAGACTATCGATTGATAGGGAGGGGATTTTGGATCGAGTGAGCTCGGACGCTTCACGGTTGCAGGAGCTGGGTTATCGACAGCAGCTCCGGCGCGGACTCGGCGTCTTTTCGACATTTTCTATCGGCGTTGCCACCGTCGCACCGGTGGTCGGTCTCTATGCGATCTTCGGGCTCGGGATGAACCTGTCCGGGCCGGTGTGGGTGTGGCTGCTGGTACTGTCCCTGGTCGGCCAGGTGCTGGTGGCAGTGGTCTATTCGGAACTCGCATCCGAGTTCCCGATTGCAGGAGGGCCCTATCAGTGGGTGCGCCGGCTGATCGGGCCGGACGCGGGCATCTTCACAGGCCTCATATACCTCGTTGCCGTGTCGGCGGCGCTCGCCACCGCGGCGTTCCTTGCGGCGCCGTGGTTCGCGCAGCTGCTCGGTCTTCAGCCCTCGCCGGGCGGGCACATGCTGCTTTCGTTCTGCGTTCTGCTCGCTTCCCTGCTGGTCAATGCCGGCGGCGTCCAGGTCGTTCGCGTGGCGGTAAACTTCGGCATCGCAGCCGAGATAATCGCTTCGATGCTCATCGGCTCGATGCTGCTGGTGTTCTTCCGAACCCACGATGCCACCGTCCTCTTCAGTTCGATGGGGGCTCCGACCTCGCTCGGAGCAGCGCTTGCCACGCTCGCCGTCTGCGGTTGGGCCTTCGTCGGCTTCGATGCGAGCGCGTCGGTCGCCGAAGAGACCACCGGCGCGGGCGCGAACGTTCCGCGTGCCATCCTTGCCGCCACGGTGGTCGTTGGCATCGCAGTGGTTTTGGTCGCCGTTGCCGTCATCCTGGCGACCGGTGACCTCCAGGCGGTGATCTCGGGCTCTGAAATGGATCCGGTCACGGCGACGGTGGTCGCCTCGCTGGGTGATTGGTCGCGAATGCCGTTTCTGGCGGTGGTGGCGATCACCTTTTTCGCCTGCTGCATTTCCATGCAAGCCTATCTTGGCCGCGTCATCTTCAGTCTCGCCCGGGATGGCGTGCTTCCGTTCTCCCGCAAGTTGGCTTCGGTCAGCGAAGGCAGAAAGGTTCCGCTGGTCGCCATGACGACCATGACGCTCATCGCCTCGGCCTGCCTGCTTCTCGGCTTCAACGAAGGGGCTGTCGGAACGATGATCAGCTTCGGCACCGCAGGCCTCTATATAACGTTCCTGCTGGTCGTGGCGGCGGCGCTCTACGCCCGCCTCAGCGGCAAGTGGCGCCCCGAGGGCTCGTTGCGTCTCGGCGCGCTCGGCACGCCGGTCAACGTCGCCGCCTTGGTCTGGCTGCTGTTCGAGACCATCAACATAGCATGGCCGCGCGTCGAACTGGCGCCGCCAAATGCTCCGGTTTGGCAGGTTTGGGCGGCGATCTGGGTCTTCGCGGTCGTTGCCGCGCTGGCTGTCATCTACATCGGCGCGTGGCGTCGCAAGAACCTGGGTGCGGAATAGAAATGAGCATTCTGGGCAAAGGCGGCCTGCTGCTGCTGTCGATGGGGGGCTGCTCCGGCATCCTCATGTATCTGTCGCTCGAGCGCCCGGCAGGCTGGGCATACATCAGAAACTTCGCGCGGCTGCGGCAAGGCCACGTCGACGCTTTGGTGCTCGGCGGCATCTTCCTCGCCGCGGAGGCGACAGGCGTCGTCGACCCTTATGCGTCTTTGGTGTTGCTGATCACCGGCTTCTATACCGTCATCTCGACGGGTGCGATGGGCTGGTGGCCGGATTTTCCGCAGCGATACAAGGTTGCAGGCGTCGGCGACTTCGCCGCCTTGTCGACTTTCGCTCTTGCCTGGGTCTGGGTCACGGTCCGCGTGCTGACGGGGTGGTAGAAGAGACATGACGCGCATTTACATCAGCCAGAAGCCCCCGCACCTTCTCGATCTCGACGCGGGCATCGCCACTGCGAAAGCGGAGATCGAGGCCGCAGCGGCACAAGGCGCCGATCTCGTTGTGTTTCCCGAGACCTGGCTCGGCGGCTATCCAGCCTGGGTTTTCGGGTTAGCCGGCTGGAACGATCCGGAGGCGCGGCACTGGTTCCAGAAGCTGGTGGCCGCAAGCGCCACCGTTCCCGGCCCTCACGTGCAGGCCCTCTGCGACGCCGCGCGTGACAATGGGGTGTGCGTGGTGATCGGCCTCAATGAGCGCGCTCGGCCGAGCGCCGCGCTGCTTTACAACAGCGCGCTTACGATCGACGCGGATGGATCGATCGTGTCCGTTCACCGCAAGCTTACTCCAACCCACACCGAACGCCTGGTCTGGACGCCGGGCGATGCGGACGGCCTGCGTGTGAACGAAACGGCGGCCGGGCGGGTCGGCGCGATGGTATGCTGGGAGCATTTCCATCCCATCATCCGCCAGGCCCTGCACGCCGAGGACGAGCAGATTCATGTTGCCCTTTGGCCGGACATGCCGTCGGCGCACCAGCTTGCTTCCCGGCACTACGCTTTCGAGGGGCGCTGCTTCGTCGCAAGCGCCGCGACGTATCTTCCTGTGGAGGCCGTGCCGCCGGACCTGTGGGCGGCCTATGAAAAGGGGACGGGGGGAGACGTTTCGTTTCCCGGAGGATCGGGGGTCATCGGGCCCGACGGCGAATACCTGGTCGGTCCGGTCTTCGGCGACGCGCCCGTCATCTGTGACCTTGACCTTGCGCAGACCATAGCGTTCAAACACGATCTCGACGTAACGGGTCACTACAGCCGATCCGATATCCTGCATTGGGGCGTCGATCGGCCGGGAACGAGGAATGGCGAGCAAGGCAGACCGGACTATCGGAGCAAGTGATCAAAACTGGGATCAGTTCGCGCCAAACGACACCCGGCGACGAATCCTCATGGAAGCCAGCGCGCTCTTCCGCCGCCACGGATATCAGGCCACCTCGACACGACAGATCGCGGCTGCGGTAGGCATCAGGCAGCCATCGCTGTTTCACCATTTCGCAAACAAGCAGGCGATACTCGAGGCGCTGTTTTCTCTCAGCCTCGACAATGCGGTGGTCGTCGCGGAAAGGACAGCGAACGCATCTGGATCGGCGGCAGCGAGGCTTCATGACTACCTGGTCTGGGATCTCGAGACGCTATTGAGCCTGCCGCTCTCGCTATCCGAACTCTACAGCAGCGATATATTGCGTGCGCCGGAATTGGCGCACTGGGCCGCCAAGCTCGAATCCCTCTACCTCGCGTTGGAGAAACTTGTCCGCCAGGGCATAGAGGCTGGCGAGTTCGTTGCCACGGATCCGGTGCTCATACGCATCCTGATCGCAAACGTGACGATCGCACACATCCAGTACGCGGACGAACGGCCTGATCGAGATCCCAAGAAGCTGGCGCGAGACGGTGCGCGGTTCGTACTCGCCGGGCTGAGCAACATGCAATCCGCTCATCTTGACGAGTTGATCTCTGGCACAAGAAGTCGGTAGCGGATTTAGAAAATCGTAAGGAATTTCAAAAGGGTGCATAAACCCTGCTTTAACGCGCCCTTAAATCGCCGCATCTAGTCTGCACCCGAGCGCCATCAGCACCGGGACATTAAGCGAAGCGCATGGCGAACCGCAGAGACAGTCGCATCGAACCGAGCTTCGACGGGCCGCCCCAGGCGAAATCCCCGGCCGGGTTTTCGGTGAGCGAGGAGGATCGCGTCGTGCCGGGCAGTCGCAAATCCGCCGCCAGACGCAAGCCGGCCAGGAAGTCGTCGCGTCGCGGGCGTGATCGCAGCCGGCGCGGCCTGTTCGGCATTCTCGCCCGGCTGGCCTACTGGTGCTTCGTGCTGGCCATCTGGGGCGGCATCGCGGTGGCTGGCATCGTCGTCTATTACGGTGCCAAGATGCCGGCAGCGACCACCTGGTCGATCCCCGACCGCGCGCCCAACATCAAGATCGTCTCGGTCGACGGACAGCTGATCGCCAATCGCGGCATGAGCGGCGGCGAGGCCGTCGGCCTGCATGAGATGTCGCCCTACATCCCCGAGGCCGTCGTCGCCATCGAGGACCGTCGCTTCTATTCGCATTTCGGCATCGATCCGATCGGGCTGACACGCGCCATGGTCACCAATGTGCTTGGCGGGCACTTCTCGCAGGGCGGCTCGACGCTGACGCAGCAACTGGCGAAGAATCTGTTCCTGACGCCCGACCGCACGCTGGAGCGCAAGGTGCAGGAAGTGCTCCTGGCGCTGTGGCTGGAGCACAAGCATACCAAGGACCAGATCCTCGAGATGTACCTCAACCGGGTCTATTTCGGCTCCGGCGCCTATGGCGTCGAAGCGGCTTCGCGGCGCTATTTCGGCAAGAGCGCGCGTGACGTGACGCTCTCCGAAGCAGCGCTCCTGGCCGGCCTGCTCAAGGCGCCGTCGCGGCTGTCGCCGGCGCGCGACCCGAAGGCGGCCGAGGAGCGCGCGCAACTGGTGCTCGCCGCCATGCGCGATTCCGGCAAGATCGGCGCCAAGGAACTGACGAGCGCGATGAGCGCGCCGGCGACGCGCGCGCCGTCCTACTGGACCGGTTCGGAAAACTATGTCGCGGACACCGTCATGGGCGAACTGCCCGACCTGATCGGCGACGTGCGCGGCGATATCGTCGTCGACACCACGGTCGATCTCACCTTGCAGAAGCTTGCCGAACAGTCGATCCGGCGACTGATCGACGAGAGCGGCAAGAAGCTCAACGTGACGCAGGGCGCGCTGGTGTCGATCGACGATTCCGGCGCCGTGCGCGCCATGGTCGGCGGCTACGACTATTCGACCAGCCAGTTCGACCGCGCCTCGGAAGCGCGCCGCCAGCCGGGCTCGGCCTTCAAGCCCTTTGTCTACATGGCAGCGCTCGAGGCCGGCCGCACGCCGGACAGCGTGCGCAACGACGCGCCGATCAAGATCGGCAAATGGACGCCCGACAATTACGGCGGCAAGTACTACGGCAAGGTGACGCTGGCGACGGCGCTGGCGAAATCGCTTAACTCGGTCGCCGCCCAGCTCACCATGGAGGTCGGGCCGGACGCGGTGGTGGAAGCGGCGCACCGCATGGGCATCCAGTCCGACCTGCAGTCGAACACCTCGATCGCGCTCGGCACGTCGGAAGTGACGCCGCTGGAGCTGACCTCGGCCTATGTGCCGTTCGCCAATGGCGGCTTCAAGCCGGACATCCATTTCATCCGCCGCGTGACGACGACCGATGGCAAGGTGCTCTACGACAACAATGGCGGCAGCGCGCCGCGTGTCGTCAAGCAAGAGATCGTCGGCATGATGAACTCGATGATGACCGGCACGGTCGAGATCGGCACCGCCAAGAAGGCGGCCTTCGCCTGGCCGTCAGCCGGCAAGACCGGCACCAGCCAGAATTCGCGCGACGCCTGGTTCGTCGGCTACACCGCCAACCTGACCACCGGCGTGTGGTTCGGCAATGACGACGGCAGCGCGATGAAGAAGGTCACCGGCGGCGCGCTGCCGGCGCAGGCCTGGCACGAATTCATGGTCGCGGCGCATGAAGGCGTGCCGGTGCGGCCGCTGCCGGGCACCTGGAAGTCGACGCCGTCCGACACAGTCGTGCCCGACGAGATACCCTCGGCCGATGCCGGCCAGCCGGCGCCGGTGCCGCAGGCGGCGGTCGGTCAATCCCAGTCCGCCCAGGCGCCCGCACGCCAGGCGCGACCGTCCCGGCCGGCCGAGACGGTCGATGCCGACGGGTTCGACATGCCGAGCGATGGCGGGACGACAGCCTCGGTCGGCCATCCGGTGCCGCCTGGCAATGTCGGCGGCCCGACGAAAAAGCGGCAGACCTCGATCCTCGACATCCTCACCGGCGGTTGAGCGGCAACATCGCCTCTCGCCATGGCTTGCGCCTTCGGCTACATGTCCGGCCGGAGACCGCGATATGGCCGAGACCGACACCAGAAAAACCATCGTGCTGACCGGTGCCAGCCGGGGCATCGGCCATGCCACGGTCAAGCGCTTCTCGCGCGAAGGCTGGCGGGTGATCACCTGCTCGCGCCAGGCATTCGCCGAGGACTGTCCGTGGCCTGCGGGGCCGGAGGACCACATCAAGGTCGATCTCGCAGACCAGGAGGATGTCGGCATCGCCGTCTCGGAAATCCGCCACCGTCTTGAGGCGCATGGCGGCCAGCTCAACGCGCTGGTCAACAATGCCGGCATTTCGCCGAAGCTGAAGGACGGCAGCCGGATGAACTCGATCGACACGCCGATGCATGTCTGGCGTGACGTGTTCCAGGTCAATTTCTTCGCCCCGATCATGCTGGCCAGGGGCCTGTTCAAGGAGCTGGCGCAGGCGAAGGGCTCGATCGTCAACGTCACCTCGATCGCGGGCACCCGCGTGCATCCGTTCGCCGGCACGGCCTATGCGACATCGAAGGCGGCACTTGGTTCGCTGACGCGCGAGATGGCGCATGATTTCGGCCCGCACGGCATCCGCGTCAACGCCATCGCGCCGGGCGAGATCGACACCGCTATCCTGTCGCCGGGCACCGACAAGATCGTCGAGACGATCCCGCTCAGGCGCCTCGGCGCCACGGCGGAGGTGGCCGATATCATCTTCTTCCTGTGCTCCGGGCAGGCGTCCTATGTCACCGGCTCGGAGATCCATATCAATGGCGGTCAGCACGTCTGAGCGGCTGACTCAGGACTGCTCATCCGGTCATGGTGAGGACTGCCTTGCCGCTGAAGCTGCGCTGCCGCAGGGCGTCCAGCGCCTGGCCGATGTCTGTCCACGGCACAGTCAAGGCGACGCGGGTTTCCAACCGGCCAGCCGCGACCAAAGCGAGCAGCGTGGCGATGTCGGTGCCGATGGCTGGACCGGACGTATAGTAGGCGAAGGTCTGAAGCCTCGCCCCTTCATGGCCTGGAACGAACTGGCGAAATCCGACGGGCGTCAGTTCGCCGCTGCTTGAACCGAACATGACGATCGTGCCGCCAGGCGCGACGCGTTCGATCGCGTGCGCAAGGCTTGTGCCGCCGACCGACTCGGTGATCAGCGAGAACGGCCCCTCGGCCCGCGCGATCGAGTCGACGACCCGCCCGGCTCCCAGCCCACTCAGGTCTTCTTCATGCCGGGCGGCGGCTATCGCCGTCACCGAGGCGCAGGGCGATCTGGATCTGGAAACGACCGACCGCACCGCTTGCGCCGGTGATCAGAACCTGCTGGCCGGCGAGGTCACCGCCATGGCGCAACGTTCTCAGCGCCGTCGTGCCGGCGACCGGAAGCGTGGCGGCGGAACCGAAGCCGATGCCATCCGGCAGGACGGCGAGACGGTCGGTCGGAACCGCGACACGTTGGGCCCAGCCGTGCTCGTCGACCAAAGCTGCGACCCGGGTCCCCACGCCAGGCCCGGTGCCATCGGCTGCTGCCCGTTCGACGACCCCGACGATGTCCTGGCCGGGTATCCAGCCATTCGGACGTATGGCGAGGAGGCGCAGCTCACCCCGGTTCAGCGAGGTTGCGTGGACCGCGATGAGCGCCTCGTTCGCCAAGGGCCGAGGGTCCTCGACATCGGCGAGCCTAAGCCCGGTGGCGCTGTCGGAAGCGATGACGAGGGCGAGCATGGGGCTGTACCTTCCTGGACCAAGCCGGCGATGGGCGCGCGGCGTCAACGCGATCGCCATGCGCAACCGGAGCCTATCGACTTTCAGGGTCAAAGAATTTAGCTATAATGGCATAAGATCGCTAAAAGTAGTCATCATGAGACAGCCTCTTCGCTACCCATGGCTCGATTTCGATGTCGACGACGTCCACGCGCCGGCAATCGCCGTGCGCGTCGACGTACCGGAGACCAGGGCCGAGGTGCGCGACCACTGGCATCGCAAGGGGCAGCTCGTCTTCGCGCTGGGAGGCGGCGTCACCTGTCGGGTTCCGAGCGGTCTGTGGATGGTGCCGCCGCATTGCGCCGTGTGGATCCCGGGCGGCATGCAGCACAGCAACATCGCGACCGCCAATGCGCGGATTTTCTTCGTTTATCTCGAACCGGGCGCCGCCGATCTACCGGACCGGTGCTGCACGCTTTCGATCTCGCCGCTGCTGCGCGAGCTGATCATCGAACTGTCGGATTGCGCGCCGGAGAACGCACGATGCGGTTTCCTGGGAGGGATCCTGCTTGCCGAACTGCCGCGCATGCCTGTCCAGCAATTGCACCTGCCGATTTCGGCCGAGCCGCGCTTGCGGCGGATCGCCGAGGCGTTGGCGGATGATCCCGCCGACCGCAGCACGCTTGCGGAATGGGCAAGCCGCGTGGCGCTTAGCGAGAGCAGCCTGGCGCGCCTCGTCGTGAAGGAAACAGGGCTGACCTTCGGGCGTTGGCGCCAGCAGCTGCACCTGATCGTGGCGCTGCGCGAACTCGCCTCAGGCGCCAGCGTGCAGCAGGTCTCGGGCGATCTCGGCTATGAATCCGTCACGGCGTTTATCACCATGTTCAAGAAGGCGCTGGGCAAGCCGCCGGCAAAATATCTCAGCGATATCGCGCAAAACGGAGGCTCCGCATTTGTCGCTTGATCAACCCGGCTGGTGCGTGGACGCGCAACTCAAACGGCTTGCGGTTTGATCTCCGGGGCGAGGGCGACCTCTTCCAACCCAGCGGATGCCGTACCCGTCACCACCTCGACGATGCCGCGCGCGATCTCGCGCTCGCCCATGATCACGGTGTCGGCGCCGAGCCCCCTGAGATGCTCGACCTCGGCATCGGAATGGGCGCGGGCTATGACGTTGATGCCGGGGTTGGCGGCGCGGGCGCGCTGCACGACCTGGCCGGCCTCGAAAGCGTTGGGGATGGCCAGGATCAGCCGTTTTGCCGCCTCCGGATTGGCTGCGGCGAAGACCTCGCCATTGGCGGCGTTGCCCGACACGGTCTCGATGCCTTCGGCCTTGAGCCTGGCCAGCGCCTTGTCAGCGTCCTCGATGACCAGAAAGGGCAGGGCGGCCTGTTTCAGCGCCGCGCCGACGAGGCTGCCGACACGGCCGTAGCCGATCAGGATGGAATGGCCGGTAAGCGCGGTTCTTGGCGGCGGGCCGTCTTGCTTTTGCCGTGAAGCCGTCACCGAAGCCACCTGGCCGGGCTCGGTCGCCGGGCCGATCGGCCTTGCCTCTTCCGGCGGCGATGCCTTGGCCGAGCGCGCCTCCAGCCACGGTGTCATCCAGTCGATGGCCAGGAACATCAGCGGATTGAGCAGGATCGACAGGATGGCGCCGGCGAGGATCAGGTCGCGCCCCTGTTCGGGCAGGAGTTTCAGGCCGACGCCGAGCTCGGCGAGGATGAAGGAAAATTCGCCGATCTGGGCAAGGCTGGCCGAGATCATCAGCGCTGTCGCTACCGGATAGCGGAAGGCGAGGACGATGACGAAGGCGGCCAGCGACTTGCCGATGACGATGATGGCCAGCGTCGCCAGGATCGGCCAGCCATTGCTGACCAGGCTGAACGGGTCGAACAGCATGCCGACCGAGACGAAGAACAGCACCGAGAAGGCATCGCGCAGCGGCAGCGATTCCTCGGCTGCCCGATGGCTTAGCTCGGATTCGCTCATGATCATGCCGGCGAAGAAGGCGCCCAGCGCCAGCGATACGCCGAACAGTTTCGCTGCCCCGAAGGCGACGCCCAACGCAATCGCCAGCACCGCCAGCCGGAACAGCTCGCGCGACCCGGTATGGGCGACATAATGCAGGATCCAGGGGATGACGCGGCGGCCGACCACCAGCATGACGACGACGAAAGCCACCACCTTCGCCAGCGTGACGCCGACGACGCCCCAGATGCCGTAGCTGGCCGGCAGCGCCAGCAGGCTGGCATGGTCGTCGGCCTGCGGCACGCCGCCGAGCACGCCGGCCAGCGCCGGCAAGAGCACCAGCGCCAGCACCATGGCAAGGTCCTCGACGATCAGCCAGCCGACGGCGATACGGCCGCGTTCGGTCTCGATCAGCCGCCGTTCCTGCAAAGCGCGCAGCAGCACCACCGTCGAGGCGACGGACAATGCCAGGCCGAAGACCAGCCCGGCGCCCACCGACCAGCCGAGCAGCCAGGCAAGGCCGACGCCGAGCAGCGTGGCAAAGCCGATCTGGACGATGGCGCCGGGCACGGCGATGGCGCGGACGGAGAGAAGGTCCTTCAGCGAGAAATGCAGGCCGACGCCGAACATCAGCAGGATGACGCCGATCTCGGCAAGCTCGGTGGCCAGGCTTGCGTCGGCGACGAAGCCCGGCGTGTTCGGCCCGACCAGGACGCCGGCCACGAGATAGCCGACCAGCGGCGGGATGCGGAAACGGTTGGCGAGCGCGCCGAAGATGAAAGCCAGCCCCAGACCGGCGACGATGGTGGCGATAAGGGGCGTGTCATGCGGCATTGTCTATGGAGCGCCTTTCGAAAAAATCACGATAGGGCCGCCCCGCGGCCGCCGCCCGTTGCAATATGGGGGGAGCCATGGCCGCGAGGCAACCCGTAAAGCCGTGAAATCGAAAGGCAAAGGCGCACGAATGCCGGGCGAAGGGCGGATTGCGCTTGCGGGCGCCGTCAGGCTGCCTGGAGCAGGCTTTCGATCTCAGGGATGGTGTGGTTGGTCAGCGTCTTTGGAATTTCCACCGTCACCCTGTCGCCGACAAGCTTGTGGAGCTTCCGGCGCATTTCGCCCAGCACCAGCGGCGGCGCGATCAGCACGATCTCCTTGAAGGCGCCGCGATTGGCGAGCCCATAGAGCCGTTCGGCAATGTCGTCGGCGAAGCGCTCCTTGCCGATACGATGCCAGTCGGTGTCCTCGACCGCACTGCGATGGATGGACGGCCCGTCATTGTAGCGGCCGGGGCGGTCGCTGCCCTGCTCGCGCGTGGCGGGGTTCTCCTGCTCCATCTCCTGCACGACCTGCAGGTCCGGATTGCGGGTGTTGCCTTCATTGCGCAGGAACAGCGCTTTTTCGCCATCGGCGACCACGATCCAAAGGCCATGTTTCAGCGTGACATTGCTCATACGGGCTCCTCCTGCTTTTGCTGTGTTGCGAACCGTTCGCGGCCGGCAGGCCGGGGCGGGTCCGTATGGCAAACGCCCGCTCAAGCAGGAATGTTCCGATATCGTTGTGGCGCTCATCCAACGTAGCGTGCAAGCCCGCGACGATCTTTGCGGCCTTAATCTACTAAATTGGTAGAATTTAGAAAAATCTGTTTTGCAGCGTGGAGTATTTGCAGCTAAAAACGCCTGAGATCAGGGCCCGCAACAGCGGCTTCAATCCGATCCTCTCCCGGATGTGGAATTTTTTTCTCCTGCTCTTCGCGCTTGCGAAAAAGCGATTGCCTGCCATCGCGGGATGCGCGAGTGCTTTGCTTCTGGTTTTTCACGCCCGCGCGTAAAACTGCCAAATTGCTCAGGAATCTGCTCGCCATGCCGCAGGCCAATGCCAAGCTCAACGCTTTCCCCGTCTTCATGCGGGTCGAGGGCGAAGCCGTGGCCATTGTCGGCGGCGGCGAGGCGGCGCTGGCCAAGGCGCGGCTCGTCGGCCAGTCGAGCGCGGTGCTGCGCATCATAGCGCAAACCGCCGAAGCCGAGCTGCTGTCTTTCATTGCCGCGACCGGTGCTGTCCATGTCGCCGCCGCCTATGAGGCTGCGCATCTCGAAGGCGCGGCCATGGTGTTCGCCGCCAGCGGCGACGAGGCGCTCGACCGCCGCGTTGCCGAGGATGCGCGCCGCTTGAGCATTCCGGTCAACGCGGTCGACCGGCCAGAGCTTTGCGATTTCTTCACGCCGGCGCTGGTCAACCGCGCGCCGGTCGCCATCGCCATCGGCACCGAAGGCGCCGGCCCGGTGCTTGCGCAGATGCTGCGCGGCCGCATCGATCGCATGCTGTCGCCGTCGCTCGGCGCGCTGGCTACGCTTGCCGCGTCCTTCCGGGGCGCCGCCGAGCGGCTGCCGAAGGGCACCGGTCGCCGCCGCTTCTGGCGCGATTTCTTCGCCGGCGCGCCGGCGCGAGCCGTCGAGGCGGGCGAGTTTGCGAGGGCGCATGATGCCGCCGTCGAGCTGCTTGTCTCCAACGCGCCGGCCTCGGGCCACATCGCGCTGGTCGGCGCCGGTCCGGGCGCCGAGGATCTGCTCACGCTCAGGGCGCATCGCCTGCTGATGGAAGCCGACGTCATCGTCCATGACGCGCTGGTGCCGGAAGCCATCGTCGCCATGGGCCGTCGCGATGCCGAACGCCTGCCGGTCGGCAAGCGCAAGGGCTGCCATTCCAAGAGCCAGGAAGAGATCAACGCGCTGCTTGTCGAGCTTGGCCGCGAGGGCAAGCGCGTCGTGCGGCTGAAGTCGGGCGACCCGCTGGTGTTCGGCCGCGCCGGCGAGGAAATGGCGGCACTTCGCGATGCCGGCATCGCCTATGAGGTGGTTCCCGGCGTCACCGCGGCCTTCGCCGCCGCCGCCGATTTCGAACTGCCGCTGACGCTGCGCGGCGTGTCGTCCTCGCTGGTGTTCACGACCGGCCATGACCTTAAGGGCAATTCGCTGCCCGACTGGGCCAAGCTCGCCATTTCCGGCGCCACCGTCGCCGTCTATATGGGCCGCTCGGTCGCGGCCGAAGTCGCCGGCCGACTGATCGAGGCGGGCCTGTCGCCCGACACCGCGGTCGCCGTGGTCGAGAACGCCAGCCTCGGCAACCGCCGGCGCTTCCACGGCACGCTGGCCGATCTGCCTTCGCTGGAGGCCCGCGCCGATCTCTCCGGCCCGGTGATGACCATCATCGGCGACGCGGTCGCCGGCGCCAATTTCGAACGTTCCGAGCCGCTCGCGGCACACAGGCATGAAGATACGGCCAGCGCAACGGCCGAAGGAGTTGAACAATGAAGGTTCTGACCGCGAACAGGCTCACCGACGGCATCGCCGTCTGGTACGCCGATGGCAC
>NZ_RZOS01001159.1:0-644 GCF_004022605.1 Mesorhizobium sp. M4B.F.Ca.ET.089.01.1.1 | reverse complement strand
GAGCGGGTGGGAAATGTAGAGGACCGCCATGCCGCTGTCGCGCAACCGCCTGACGACGGCGAACAGCCGCTCGGCTTCGGTGGCCGACAGGCTCGATGTCGGCTCGTCGAGGATCAGCAAGGAGGCGCTCGCCGCGACGGCGCGGGCGATGGCGATCAACTGCCGTTCGGCTGGGCGCAAATCGACGAAGTCGCGGTCGAGCGGCAGGTCGAGATCGATCAGCGCCGCGATCTCCCGCGCGCGCTTGCGGATTGACCTGTTCGAGACCAGAAAACGCCCGCCCGGGCTGCAGAGCTCGTCGAGCGCCAGATTCTCGGCGACCGTCAACCCGGCAGCCCCTGCCTGGTCTGTTGCTTGATGCACCGTCGCGATGCCGGCGGCCTTGGCGGCGCTGGGCGAGGCGAAGGTGATCGCCTTGCCGTCTAGCGTGATCGTGCCCGCATCCGGCGTGTGCGAACCCGACAGGATCTTCACCAAGGTCGATTTGCCGGCGCCGTTGGCGCCCATCAGCGCCACGACCTCGCCGGAGGCGACGGCAAGGTCGGCGCCGGCGAGCGCACGCGTCGGGCCGAAGGATTTCTCGATGCCGGCAACGGAGACGGCGATGGCGGAGGCGGCTTGTGGCAAGGTGCGTTGGCTTCGGC
>NZ_RZOS01001158.1:0-644 GCF_004022605.1 Mesorhizobium sp. M4B.F.Ca.ET.089.01.1.1 | reverse complement strand
CGCCGCAAAGGCCGCGGGATGCGATCGTGACATCGGACGGGGGCTGGAACAAGAACGGCGTGGCGCAGCAGTTCGACATCTACGCCCCGGGCTCGATCCTGATCCCCGGCGGCTTCGCCACCATGGGCTTCGGTCCCCCCGCCGCGGTCGGGGCCAAGATCGCCGCGCCCGAGCGGCTGGTGATCAGCCTTGTGGGCGATGGCGGCTTTGGCCAGAACCCATCCGTGCTTGCCACGGCGGTGGCCGAGAACGCGCCAGTGATCTGGATTATCATGAACAACAATGCCTATGGCACCATCGCGGGCCTGCAAAGCGCCAATTATGGCCTAACCTATGGCACGACCTTCCCGCGGGCGGCGAGCTTGGACGAGCAGGTGCCGGATTACGCCGCCATTGCCCGCGCTTATGGCTGCGACGGCGTGCGCATCACCTCGGCAGCGAAGTTCAAGCCCGCACTGGAAGCGGCCATCGCCTCGGGGCGGCCCACGGTGATCGACGTTGCGATGATTAATAATCCCACTCCGACGTCAGGCCACTGGAACATCCTCGACATCTATTCCCCGGAAGGCAACGCCGGCCACGTCTCGACTGACTGATCCTTTCCGCGTGGCGGCGGCAACGCCGCTATGCATCTATAAATGGGC
>NZ_RZOS01001157.1:0-646 GCF_004022605.1 Mesorhizobium sp. M4B.F.Ca.ET.089.01.1.1 | reverse complement strand
GCCGTTGACATATTTGAAGCCGTAGGTTTCGCCGTCACTCGTCGGCATCAGTTCGATGACGCCGTCCGCGCTATGGGAGGCCACACGCGGCGCCCTGTCGAACAACTCCCAGCGGAGGAAGTCTCCCTCGATATAGCCGGCGAGCTCGGTCAGGAATCGTTCCACGCCGGTCGCGATAACCAGCTTCATCATATTGTCCACGCTCACGAAGGGGACGATGTTGAGCTTCTCGGGCACGGTTCAGTGGCTCCTTGTCGGGCGGTCCATGATGCGGCGGCCCATCAGGCTGGCGGTGAGGTCGACCATCAAGATCGCGGTGCGGCCGCGCTCGTCGAGGAAGGGGTTGAGCTCGACCAGATCGAGGCTGGTGACGAGGCCGGAATCGTGGAGCATCTCCATCACCAGGTGCGCCTCGCGGACGGTTGCCCCGCCCAGCACCGTCGTGCCCACGGCCGGGGCGATGGAGGGGTCGAGGAAATCGACGTCCAGGCTGACATGAAGCATGCCGTCCTCAGCCACTATGCGCTCGAGAAAAGCCCGTAGAAGAGGCGCGATGCCGTGCTCGTCGATCATGCGCATATCGTGGACCGTCACCCCGGCGAATTTCAGCGCCTCACGCTCGGCCGGATCGACACTGCGGACACCA
>NZ_RZOS01001156.1:0-647 GCF_004022605.1 Mesorhizobium sp. M4B.F.Ca.ET.089.01.1.1 | reverse complement strand
GTCCAACTCGATCCAGTGACAGGCGTTCTAACAGGACCGAGCGCGCGGATCGCGATCACACTTGCGGAAGAACTCGACTGCTGTTTGTCGCTGGTTCGATACGGATCGGCCGCTGACATTCTTGCGGCTGCCGAGGGCAACGAGTGGGACGTTGCATTCATTGCTCCCGATCCGTCACGTGCCGACATGTTATCCTTCTCGGCCCCCTATACCACCGTGACTGCCAGCTTTCTGGTGTCAGACAGCAGCCCGCTAGGCAGCGTGGGGGACGTCGACGTCGAAGGGGTGCGCATCGCCGCCGCCAAAACCGCTGCGTATACAAAGCAGCTTGAGCGACAGGTTAGAAATGCGATCCTCCTCCAAACCGAAAATCCCGCCTCCGCCCTGCACATGCTTATGTCCTCCCAGTGCGATGCTGCTGCGGGCTTGACTGAGTCCCTGTCACGTTTCTGCGAAGAGAATCCAGGTTTCCGCGTTGTTGAGGGGACATTCTCGAAAGTGCCTCAGGCGATCGCTGTCCATCGGAGGTGCGTTCACGCTTCAACATTCCTGTCGGACTTCATCCAGCAGCATTGCAGTGCGGGTAAGCCGAGCAATTGAAGAGAGAGCCGCAGGGCGCTGTCGAGCACGTTTCTCGTCAACGGCCC
>NZ_RZOS01001155.1:0-647 GCF_004022605.1 Mesorhizobium sp. M4B.F.Ca.ET.089.01.1.1 | reverse complement strand
GGATTATCGGCATTCCGAACGCCGCGGGCAGAATCCAAAATGCAATGGCCGGAAGCTCCTTCCAAAGCGGCAGGTTCTTGCCGTTGTCGACGTAAAATGCGGTGAGCATCACGATGTAGGAGAGGCCCATGCCTGTGAGATGCAGCCTGGGCCACTGGCGCCAGCGTCGCCGGGCGGCGGTGCGTCCGAAACAGGCGGATGCGAAGGAAATACTCCCCAGTGCGAACAGGTGGGAGTTTTCCGCCCAGCGCATGAGCGATAGGGCGCTCATGGTGACGAACACGCCGCACAGGCACCAGAAGTAGATGATGCCGAACCTCGAGTGCCGGCCGCGTCCCTTTTGAGCGAACATCGCGCCAGCGCCGGTGATCACGGCGGCAAGCCCGAACAGGACATGAAGAGCCACGACAGACAGAAACACCGTATCGCGGGACGGAATGGGAATGCCCAGGACGATGGTTTCGCCTTCGTTTGCCATGCTCACTCGCCGCCAGAACCCATGCGCGCAATCGGCGGCCACGCCTCCATCTCCAGGGCATATATATCACGTTCGACCAGCAATACGTTGACGGTAGGCGAACCCGCCGCCTGTATTTCCACAATATTCGAAATTGCCTTGACGGCTTGGCCGGAAATGCCTATTCCTA
>NZ_RZOS01001154.1:0-648 GCF_004022605.1 Mesorhizobium sp. M4B.F.Ca.ET.089.01.1.1 | reverse complement strand
AGATCAATGTGGATCAGCTTGCCCGGGGGGATCGAGAACGAAACGCCCTTGGCGTAGGAAGATGCCGACCAATCTGTAAAGCGGCAGCCTACCGAGATCACGACGTCAGCGGACGCGGTGATCTTGTTGCCGCATGTCGTGCCGGTCTGGCCGACTGCGCCGATGAAGAGCTCATGATCTTCCGAGATGGCGCCCTTACCGTTCCAGGTGATCGAAACCGCCGCGCCGAGCCGCTCTGCCAGACGGGTCAATTCGTTCGAAGCGTTAGCCGTGATGGCGCCGCCACCGGCGACGATGACCGGCCGTTCGGCGTTCAACAGAAGCTTTACGGCCGCCTCGATCGCGCTCGGATCCGGGTAGGCCACACCGATCGGCAGGCGCTTATCCAGCGGATGAATGCTCACCTCGGCCGCCTCGACCTGCACGTCCATCGGTACCTCGACGTGCACGGGGCCCGGACGGCCGGTGAGCATCTCGTTGAAGGCGCGATGCATGATGGTCGGCAGAACCTGAACGGATTGAGCCTGCCAGGCGCGCTTGGTCACCTGCTCGGTGATGCGCGCAAAGGCGTTGTCCTGCTGGCGCTCGATCTCCTGCATGGTGCCGTGGCCATGCATGTAGGTCTGTGGGGAGCCCGAGACATAGAAC
>NZ_RZOS01001153.1:0-650 GCF_004022605.1 Mesorhizobium sp. M4B.F.Ca.ET.089.01.1.1 | reverse complement strand
CGCTCCACCTCCTGCTGCGGAAGGAAATCGGTCCAAACACGCGTCACGGGGAGCGGATCGTTCGTCGCGTCACGCCGTTCTTGCCAGCCGGCAGATGTGTTGCGACCAACGGCATATTCGCGGACATCGCGATAATGGAGATCGCCCAGCCTAAGTTCGAAATCATCGGACTGGTAGGTGGACAGGTCGCTGCGCGGATAAAATCCATCCGCACATTCGAGCTCGATCCGGGTCTGGAACGCGTAGGCCACGTCCTTGTACGGAGCCTTTGTGCTCCGTCGACGGTTTACCAAGAAGACGGTGATGACGCGCAGACGCTCTTCAGCCCCTTCCGGAGTCTTTTAACGGAGCACACGGTGTGAACGGCGACTTCGATGCCGCCGCCCGGCCTGTGAGGCGCAGCGCTTTCCGGCAGCGGGATCCCGGACTGGTTCCGAGTGACGTCGAGGACGATCGCGGCTTCGCCGGAAACCCGAACCCAACGGAGGTTCTCGGGCTTTTCTGGCTTTGGCTTGCCCTTTCCCGACACTTCGGGAATGAGGAGCGCATCGGGCAATGGGGGCTCCGTCTTATAGTTCCCCCATGTTGCGCGCAGCGTGACTTGACTCACCGTTTCCGGAAGAACCACCGTCAACCCTATCGACGACGGA
>NZ_RZOS01001152.1:0-651 GCF_004022605.1 Mesorhizobium sp. M4B.F.Ca.ET.089.01.1.1 | reverse complement strand
GCCTTAGGACGGCGCTCCGCTCGTTCGGGCTATCGTCCGAAGCGCCGGCGGAATTCGTTGAGCTTCTAGATGAAGATGAGACCGCGATCTCGCGAGTTGCCGTCGACGAAAATGACGATTCTGGAAAGTTTGACGCTTTCGAATCCAGCCGAGGCTCGCGCACGCATGCCATCGAAGACGGCTTCGTTGAGCATGACGCCCGGTGGGTAAGCGGCATGGATCTGGTGGGAAGCGATGCAACCGGCCGCGCGGTCTACCGCCGCGGCGACGAGCGCCTCGAAGTCATCACCGCGAACCGTCGTCCGCTTGAGCACGCGCTCGGAGTTGACCTCATTTACATTAACACCATCCAGCGCAACGTGGTGATGGTACAGCATAAGATGCTTGAGCCATCCGGAGGCGGCTGGGTCTATCGACCCGACGAGCAACTCGCGCAAGAGATTGCACGGATGGGCGCGTTCGGGCGACCAGGGCGTGGGGATGACACCGAGTATCGATTGCACTCGGGCGTGTTCTATCTGAAGTTCGTAAAGCGAAACGCGGCGATCCGGCAGGGGGGCGTCCTTCTGCCACTTGACCATTTCAAGTTGTTCGTTACGACCCCCGCGAGTCAAGGCCCGCGCGGCGGGTTGCGTATCGATTATGACGCAC
>NZ_RZOS01001151.1:0-651 GCF_004022605.1 Mesorhizobium sp. M4B.F.Ca.ET.089.01.1.1 | reverse complement strand
CGCTGTTGCTTGTTGCCCTTGTCATCGGACCCGCCATTCTTGTCTTCTTTCTGTCCTTCACGAATGCGTCGCTCGGCTTGGCCGGAATCCAATTCATCGGGGTTGCTAATTATACGCGCATGTTGACCGACCCTGGCTTTGCTCAGAGTCTGCGCAACACCGCGCTCTATGTGGCTGTGGTCGTGCCGACGGCAATCGGGTGGGGGCTGCTCGTCGCCGTTTTGATCGCTAGATCACGGTTCGCAGTTCTCTATCGAACCGCTTACTTTCTGCCCGTGGCTGCAAGCTTGGTTGCTCTCGCGACCGCGTGGGAAGCAATCCTGCATCCAAGTCTGGGTTTTGCCAACACGCTGCTGCAGCTCCTGGGCGCATCGCCCGTCAGGTTCCTGTCCGACCCGGCGACGGCCATATATGCGCTCGCGGCGATCGGCGTCTGGCAGTTGGTTGGCTTCAACATGATCCTTTTCCTGGCTGGCCTTTCGACCATTCCAGAGGAGCTCTACGAAGCTGCGACTATCGACGGGGCGGACAGGGGACTGAAGCGCTTCCTTCTGGTCACCTGGCCGATGCTGGCGCCAGTTACGGTGTTCGTCACCGTGATGACAATTATCCGCGCCTTTTCGGTTTTCGAAACGGTCGCGGTCCTCACAC
>NZ_RZOS01001150.1:0-651 GCF_004022605.1 Mesorhizobium sp. M4B.F.Ca.ET.089.01.1.1 | reverse complement strand
GCCCGAACGCCCCGAAAAATCGTAACCGCCAAGATCAGCCTTGCCGACGCCAAGCTGGTCGACCAGGTAAGAAACCACCTCGTCGGGAACCTCGGTTGCCGCAGTGGCGAAATATCCGTTCGCAGCAAAGAACCTCAGCTGCACCGCCAGCCCGAGCCTCGACCCAACCGGCTTGGCGTTCACAAATTCGATGTCGGCAAACGAGAGGCTCCACTCCCCGGCCAGTTCCTCAGGTGAAACACGCAAACCCATACATCCACTCCCTATTCCAGGAGCGAATTCTCAAGCGACGATGTCCAACAGGTCAATCCGTTCCGGCAACGTTCCACAACTTGGCCAAAATCGCAGCTTCGGGCCGATTAGGCCTTCCCGAGAGAACGGCTGGGGACGCGTCAGACAATCAGCCTTGCCGCGCGTCCCAGCTGCCGTTCCGCGTCGTTGTAGTAGCGCGAAGCCTGCTGGACGGATCGGTGCTGCGACTGCTGCATGGCTTCGACGAGGGGGATGCCACGGCGAGCGGTTTCGGTGAGGTAGCCGGCGCGCAGGCCGTGCGCTGAAAACAGCTGCGCATCGAGGCCGGCGGCGGCCGCGCGGCGTTTCAGGATGAGGTTGACGGCCTGGGGGGTGAGGGCGCGTCGCTCGAGATTGCCC
>NZ_RZOS01000114.1:0-14300 GCF_004022605.1 Mesorhizobium sp. M4B.F.Ca.ET.089.01.1.1 | reverse complement strand
ATCACGCTTGGGCAACTGACAAAGCCCAATGCTCATAAAGCCGGATCAGGTCCGGCCGGTGTGTGGCGTAGGTGCAGTATGACGATGTGAGCCGCTACACCGTGCGCGTCTCCCAGTCTGTCCATAGGCTCGGAAGAAGTCGGACCCGGTCAGTTGCAACTCCCTTTCCCAGCACTCCACTGCCCGGTAGAGCGCATGAAAAATCTCCTTTCGGGCGGTTTCTTAAGACGCTCGCCACGCCATGAGGCAGTGGGGGCATCGGTGTGCGTCAGGTGCTTCTGCCCATGCAGGATTCCAGAACATTGATGAAATCGTTTGTTTCGATGAAAGGCATCCACACTTTGGATAGTTGACCACGCGTTTCAAAGATCGTGAACTACATCTCGTCGTTGTGCTCGACGCACTCCCGACAGAGCGCAACCTCATGGGCGCGGCATGCAGGATTAACCGAGCCCAGCCGGTCATGAGTGCGGCCGGCGCTCGGCTGCTCGATTATTTGCGCGATAAGCTCGCGACCATGTCCGCGGAGGTATTCAAACTTAACGCTGCGTCCGGGAGCTCTTGCCCTCCAGTTCGCGACGCTCTCCCGCCCATCCAGTGCTCGTTTATTTCGTCGGATAGTTTGACCCGGCTCTACCGAATCGCCGCTTCAGGATCATTCTTCCCGATTTCGTCACGCTCGTATTTTCTGCCGCGTCCTACACCGATTGGGCGCGAACAAAACTGAGCGCCTTGGAACCCGAACCCGTGCGTCGTGACCGGGAGCATCCGGGGCGAACTCATCCGCTCGGGGGCATCGCATCACCGGACGGCGACAGGCACGGTCGACCGGCATCTCGGCATCGGCTGGGAATTCGTCCATGGTCTGCATTGGCGACGACGCTTCCTGAGGCCACGTAGCCCTTATGCCAAGCTGGGCGCCCGGTTTGCGGCATCCGTGCCTACCCTCTTCGGACCTCGTGGGTTCCAACCGGCGACGAGGCGTGCATAGGCGCCCTCGGCCTGCTCCACCCAGCGGCGCTCTTCTTCCCGGTGGCTCTTTATGTTGTAGGCGTGCGCTCCCTTTTGGCCGCGCACAGCCTTGCTCCCGGCCTTGAGTTCCACATCGCGCAAGCTTCTTGGCATGCAGGGAGGGTCGAGCCTACGCGTAACTCTCGCCCTTCTCAACAGATGACAGATCACGACAGAGAGTTTGCGTGCGGTTGCCACGGCCGCGACATGCTGTCCGCGCCGGGCTCGCACGCCGCAGGGAGAAGGCTCGCAACGGTCCGGGAGCACGAGCGGCCGCCCAGGCCGCCTCGACGAGCATGCCGCGCGCATGACCACGGCCCTGCTTGGTGATCCGCCCATGGTAGGCCGGACCTGGCCGGACTGCTGGACGCTTGGGTTCAACCCGAGATAGGTCACGAGCTTCTGCGGATCGTCGAAGCGCGACACGTCGCCGATCGCCGCCCTTCATCGCCAGCGCGACGGTGATGTCGACGCCGGGAATGGTCATCAGCCGCTTCACGCCTTCATCCTCGAGAGCCGAGCGGACAAGATCGCGTTCGATGACCTGGAGGTCTTCGCCCAATCGGTCGAACTCGCGCAGATGCCCATCGATCGCGAGGCGCTCGTCCTGCGGTACGACCTGCTCGATTACCAGGTCCGACCCTTGGCGCCGCACAGGTCGGCATGCGGGCAGGACGGATCAGGTGGCTATGAAGGATCGACTGGATGACGCTCTTCAATCGAGATCTCTGTCGGACAATCTGATTGCGCCGTGTCACCTGTCGACGCAGAGCCTGCGTCGGCTCGTCCGCAATCCAGACTTCTGGCAAGAAGCCGCTGGCATAGAGCTGCGCAAGAACGTCGGCGTCGATCGTCGTTTTGATCTTGGCATAGGCAACGATAAACACCTGTTTCGGCTTGGCGATCCCCACCTTCTTCACATGCGGCGCAATCACAGCTGCAGCGGACGTCGCGCTGCCGGTGGCCTCGATCACCCCGACATCGTTCGGCGACAGCTTCGCGGCGAACGCCGCCAGCAGATCGCGCCGCATGTCGACGCGGCCGAGTCGCCTGAGCCTGCCCTCCTCCCATGCCACTGCTTCGGCGAAGGCGCGGTGAATATCCAGTCCGATGATAAGCATGCCCGTTCCTCCTTCTTGGCTCGGTCAAAGACGGGAGCTGGCGGGCAACACGACATCTACTGATCCGCGCTCGCAGCGCATCCGGGAAAGTCGCCAGGGGCGGCCATGTAACGAGCTCGGGCTCTCAGCCCACGGTCTATTGACGGCCTGCCTGCACCTTTGTGCTCCCGGTGCCCCACGTCCCGGATGGGCTCACCATAAGGGCGTTCCAAAACAAGAACAGCAGGACGAGAAGACACCACAGATCACATACCGGATAGCGGCAAGGCCAAGCGCTTCGTTCAGATAGGCTTGCGCCAATGGGCTTAGGCCGAGCCTACAACAGCTCTCAAAAACGCTGCCGGACTGCTGCATTGGCTCGCCGATACAATTGGCACAGGCCTCACGGCAGCTTAGGATCAAACCGCCCATCAGTCGCCTCGGACTGGAAAGGTGCACCCTATTAGATTCCACGCCCAGCTAGGTCGGGGCCGCCGAAGACGCTGGTTGATAGCCCGGCGCCATCGGCCCGGCGTTTCAAACTGCCAATCTCTGACCTGCACAGTACGAACGATTGCTCGCTTCGGCAGATCACGCGGCTCATATGTCGGACCTTAACGTCATCCATCATAAACTTTTTGCGACAAAAGATTGCAAGAATGCTAAATTGTTAAAGTCGTTTGTTTCGGTTAAAGGCATCCATCCCATGGATGGCTGATGACATGCGTTTCAAAGGACTTGATCTAAATCTCCTCGTTGTGCTCGACGCACTCCTGACGGAGCGTAATCTCTCGGCGGCGGCACGCAGGATCAACCTGAGTCAGCCCGCCATGAGTGCGGCCGTCGCCCGACTGCGCGATTATTTCCGCGATGAACTGTTTACGATAAGAGGTCGCGAACGATTTCTAACCCCGCGTGCGGCAGCATTTGCCCCCGCAGTTCGCGACGCTCTCCAGCACATCCAGTGCTCGATTATTTCTTCGGATCCGTTTGACCCAGCTCGAGCCGATCGCCTCTTCAGGATCATTCTTTCCGATTTCGTCACGCTCGTGTTTTTCGAAAAGCTTGTGGAGCGTATTTCACGGGAAGCCCCCGCCGTCAGCTTCGAACTGCTGCCTGTCGACGATAGCCCCGATGAGCTTCTCCGGCGCGGTGACGTCGATTTTCTAATTCTACCGGATATGTTCACGTCGAGTGTGCATTCAAGCATTGCGCTGTTTGACGAGAAGCTCGTGTGCGTAGGCTGTCCCACAAACAAGCAGCTGCCACAGCAGCTTACATTCGAGAGATACATGTCGATGAGGCACGTCGCGGTCAGGTTCGGGCGTACGATGAAGCCGTCTATCGAGGAATGGTTTTTGCTTGAGCATGGCCTTAAGAGACGTGTCGAGGTCGCCGTGCAGGGCTTCAGCATGATTCCACCTATGGTGTCCGGCACAGCTCGTATAGCGACCATGCCCTTACGGCTGGTCAGGCATTTCGAAAAAACGTTCCCCCTGCGGGTTATCGAACTTCCGCTGCCATTTCCCACATTCACCGAGACCCTCCAATGGCCGGCCCTCCACAATAGCGATCCGGCAAGCATCTGGATGCGGGAGATAATGATACAGGAGGCATCTCGGATGGCTGCCCCGCTGTGAACCCTCGGAAAATTCAGGCGCACCTATAGTCACTACACCTGTCACCATCTACTTTGACGACAATAGCCCTCGCCGGATAAAGTCGATGCTGGCGGCAAGTGCGCCTGCGAGATCGTCCAGAGAATGGACTTCCTCGATCAGCTCGAACGAGAAAGGTCCCGCGTAGCCGCCATCCAGCAGCGCCTGAATCTGGCTGCCATTGTCGGAACCTGCAAGAAAGCGATCGGGGTAAATCCAGAAGGTCGGGTCGTTTACGCTTGAAATGTGCACCAGGCCGGTAAGCTCGCAGAACAGGCATGTCTCCCCGGCCAGGGTGTGGTGGAACGTGTCGTGCACGAGGCGAAAGACGGACTGGCCATCAACCGCGGCAACGGCCTCGGCCGCTTCCTTCTTTGATCGAAGCGAGCAGGTTCGGAAACCCAGCGGCTCGATGAGACCGATCAGACCCCGCGACTGGAGGATTGGCTTGATCTCGTTTAGAGCGAAACGAAGATTGTCCTGGCGCTCGCTATTGGTGGGCCACGAGCTGCGGTTGGCCGGCACCAACACGAGCGTCTCTGCCCCGCACGCCGTCGCATAATCGGCGAGGTTGCTTGCCTCGGCCTGACGCGTTGGAGTCCAGTCGTTGAACCGCTGCAAGGCGTTGACAGAGATGATCGTGACGCCCGCTTCGGTAGCGGCAAACCGAACGTCCGCAGCCGGAATGCCGCGTGCGACAGGATTGCTGAAATGAGGGTAACGGATTTGGACGTCGGTCAGGCCTTGGTCACGGGCAAGCGCGAAAAGCGCACTGACGTCAAGGCGGGGCGCCGCCATGTGATCGAGTGCAAAGCGGGGCGATACCTGGCGCATTGCTTGACTTTCCTTCCATGAAGCGCGGCTGCCATTTCGGCATCCGGCTTCTTTCAAGACGGAACCACGCCGGTTCACAGATCGGACAGAGACGGCCGAGTCAATCGAGCTTTCCTTTCATCGGTGAAAGGAAAATGGGCGCTCATGATAGAAATCCATCAAGGTCAAATATTTTCCGGAAGATAAATGTCGAACGGCAGAAATGTCTGCCCCGGGCTCTCCGCGACGCCGGCTTTGATGGCCCGCTCCATTGCCATTATCAGCTCCTGGCAAAGTCGGCGCATTGGCGTGCCGACCGCCATCGTCAAGATGTCATCCGCAAGCGCCCCACGTGACTGCGGCGTCATTTCACTCACGATCGCGACGAGATCCTGACCGCTCCCCTCTTCTCGGAGCGCGGAAATTGCTCCCTCTATACCCCCGCCGGCCATATAGAAGCCGACGAGCTCTGGTTCCCGCTGCATAAGATCCAGCAATTTTTCGTAAGTGAGCTGCCGTTCATCAAGGTTCACGAGCGGATCAAGCACCTCGAATTTGGGCGCGTTCTCACGAAAATAGGCACGAAAGGCCGTTTCCCGCGTCGCATGCGCCTGGAAGCGATGGCTTCCGACAAACACCGCCACCTTGCCGGGCCGTTTTGCGGCCTTGGAAAACACCCAAGCGGCAGTCCGTCCGACCTTGCTGTTGTTGAGGCCGATGTAGCCCTCGCGCACGCCATCGGCGAAGTCGGATAACAGCGAAAATACCGGGATACCTTTCGCCTTGAGCTCCTCGACTGATGCTGTGATTTTCGGGTGATCGGCCGCCACCATGGCGATCGCCTGGCAGCGGCTTCCAAGGTCCTTAAGAAGCGGGAGCAGGTCACGCGGCAAATGTGACTGCGCGAACTCGATGATCGGAAGGCCGTGGAAGGATTTAGCCATACTGACCGACTCTTCAATATTGCGAGCGAAATCTTGGTAAAAATCGTGGGCAGGTTTTCTCAAGATGAAGCCCAGCTTGTAGTGCGGCAGGTGCTGCTGCAAGCGCTGTTTGATGAGACCGGCAGCATGATAGCCGATCGCGTGCGCGGCCGCATGGACCCGCTGGGCGGTCTCCTCTCGCACCGGAAGGCGGACGTTCAGAACCCGATCGACTGTTGCTACGCTGACTCCGGCTTCGCGGGCGAGATCGGCAATTGTGACGCGCTTTCCCCTAGCGATTCTGATCGGCCGGTCCTCCGTCATCCGGTGCGATCCCGCGACGGCTTGGGGCGGCAAGCTGAAATAGTTACCACACCCCACGGTTGATAACGCATTCGACGAACAGCGCTCCATGCGGACCCAGATGAGTTTCCGTGAACCGTTCGTTTGCTTAGGGGCTTCATGGTGTTGTATTACTCTCCGCGTTAGTACACTATTTCCAGCGCTCTTTGGAGGCCGGCAATTCGACTGCTGTGAAGGCCGTGACTTACACGTCGCGCTATTGCTTGCTTGCGGGGAGCCCGTTTGATGTAACCCTAACCGCGGAAAGCGGCTTCCATCCGGGACTGGTCCAATTCGCCTTCCCAGCGAGCGACAACGAGCGATGCCACCGCATTACCGACTAAATTCGTCAGCGCGCGGCATTCCGACATGAAGCGGTCCACGCCAAGAATTAGAGCCATTCCGGCAACGGGAACACTCGGCACGACAGACAGAGTAGCGGCCAATGTGATGAAGCCGGCGCCGGTGACGCCTGCCGCACCCTTCGAGGAAAGCATCGCAATTAGCAGCAGGAGGATCTGATCGGCAATTGACAAATCTGTGTTCGTCGCCTGCGCGATGAAGAGGGCGGCGATCGTCATGTAGATATTGGTGCCGTCCAGATTGAATGAGTATCCAGTAGGGATGACGAGACTTACGACCGAACGCGCGGCGCCGGCCTTCTCCATCTTCTCCATGAGCGAGGGCAGCGCGGCCTCCGAGGAGGACGTTGCCAGGACAAGCAGCAGCTCGTCCTTGATGTAGCGGACAAGAGAAAAGATCGAGAAGCCGTTGCAGCGGCAGACCACGCCGAGAACCCCGAACACGAAGAGGAAGGCGGTCAGATAGAACGTCGCGACCAGTATCGCGAGGTTGGCCACCGAACCGATTCCGTATTTGCCGATCGTAAAGGCCATAGCGCCGAAGGCGCCGATGGGTGCAGCCTTCATCAGAATGCCGACGAGCTTAAAAATGGGGGCGGTGAGCGCCTGGAGAAAGGTAACGACCGGCCTGCTCGTCTCTCCGGTCATCGCCAGAGCAATGCCGAACAAGACCGAGAAGAACAAGACTTGCAGGATGTCGCCTTCCGCGAAGGCACTGGCAATCGTTGACGGGATGATGTTCATCAGGAAGCTGGTCACGGACTGCTCGTGAGCCGTGGCCACATAGCCCTTAACGGCTTCGACATCGAGCGAGGCCGGATCGATGTTGAGGCCGGCGCCAGGCTGAACGATATTCGCGACAATCAGCCCGACAACGAGTGCAAGCGTCGAGAAGGTAAGGAAATAAACCATCGCCTTGGCGGCAACTCGGCCGACCTTCTGCAGATCGCTCATGCCGGCAATGCCGGTCGCAATTGTCAGGAAGATGACAGGTGCGATAATCATCTTGATGACTTTGATGAAGGCATCGCCGAGCGGCTTCAGGCTTTGGCCGGTTTCCGGATAGAGGTAGCCAATTGCGGCTCCAAGGACCATGGCGGCAAGTACCTGCACGTAGGTCCGGGCAAAATGGCGCTTGCGGGGCGCTGCGATCGCGCGGGGGACTCTTGGAACCAACATCGTTTCTCTCTCCCTGACCGGATCGGGGTGGGGGCTCCTCCTTCTCCCATGCTGCGCTCCGGTCGAGCGCTGCTGTCATCTCGGAGCAAGCGCCGTGCCAACTGGACGCCTGTCCCGTCCAGCGAGATTGGTGCAGTTGCGCACTGGAACCCTCCACCTTGCCGGAATTCTGCACTCGAGGCTCGCCAAAGATCGCGTCTGAGGAAGTGCTTCATCAGAGAGGGAATTGACCAGGTCGCCTTGCGCCCGTGCCCTTTGATGTTCGCCGCAGATCGACTGCCGGTTGCCTTGGTGACTTTGGTTTGTCAGTTTTGGAACGGAATGCGCGCAAACTGCAGGATATCCTACACGCCCATCAGAGCACGCGGTACAAGCGATTAAGCGTAGGAGCGCATTGAATCTCCGAGGTCAAAAAATCTTGAATAAGGTCCGCGTGCGAAGTGAATCCGCAACTCGTCAAAGTTCTCCACCGTTTGATCAAGCGGTCGCGTTTCCTGGCGCTGCAAGATGGCGTTATCTGATGGCTCAAGCGCTGGAACGCCCAGGAAATCCCAAACCGCTCCCAAGCATTGGGCAGGTTCGTGAAGTAGGCTCTCGTATTCCATTACAAGCAGGTTGGTCGACGTGAAGGAGTCCATAACGCGAGCGTGAAAATCGTCGGCGGCTTTGAAATAAGCCTCACAGTCGGCGATTGACAACCTGACGCTCGGTGGCCGAGCGGTATCGTTGTCCGAGCTGAACTTCAGCCACTGACCGCTTTCCCTGGCCTGCACAAAGGATCGGAGCGATTCCAATACGTTTCGGCGAACAACGAGGATGACCTTGAGTGCTGGCCAACGAGCTAATTCCGCAAAGAATGCTGGACGCTCGCGAAACTGAGGTTCATTGATCTTGCAGCCAAGATGCGTCACATTCTTGTAGTCGCGCATAGGGCAGCGCACATAGGCAAGCTCAAGAAGCTCGCGATCCGTGCCTAGCAGGCGATCCGTGCTGGGCCAATTGGGATCATATTCGTTTAGCAACTCACCGTTACTCAGAACGGTCGGATGCTCGTTTAGCAATTCTTCTAAATAGTGTGTTCCGGTCCTTGGCATAGCAAGGATCACAAAAGGCTCAGGAGTTGGTTCGTTGTGGGTCATTGCATGTGTATCCAACTAAATAATGGCCGCGACGGTCTGGGGACGCGCACAAGAAGCTTGGCTGCTATCGCTTGAACGCTCCGGGTGGGTCCGCGCGCCTCACCACCCAGCCTGTACTCCGAGGTGTGGTCGCGAAGATGGGCGCGTGCCTGCAGCGGCTGGGTGGCGCCCGGCTTCGGCGTTGTTGTACCACTCGCGATTCCTGGCACACGCATGCCTCCGGGCCGCTGGGGGCAGTTTGCAATCCGGCATTGCGGACCTCCTTCTCGTTGATGGGCGTAGGTAAGCGTCAACGCATTAGTCGTCGATGAAACAGTCCAGCCGACAGAAAAAAAGGCAATACAGCGAACATGCAAAGTGCGCCTATATGCAGCCCTACATTGTCGCCCAGGCGGCCGAGCATCACCGGACGGATTAGATCGATAGAATTCGCCAGCGGCGAGAAGGCCGCAATCTGCTGAAACACTCCTGGCAATTGGCCGACTGGAAAAACCGCGCCCGAAAGGAACAGCATGGGTGTGATGACAAGCGTCTGATAGAAAATAAAATAGTGATAACTGGGCGCGAGCGCGATGACGAGCATGGCCAGGCTCGCAAAGGCGAACCCGGTGAGAGCGATGACCGGCAGCACGTAGAGAACCGACGTCCACGCGGCATAACCTAGCGCGGCGGCAACAATCGCAATTGTCGTACCGGCCAGAAAGGCCTTTGTGGCTGCCCAGGTCAATTCACCGAGAACGATGTCGCCGAGGGTAAGTTGTGTGTGCAGGATTGCTTCCCAAGTGCCCTGATCGCGCATTCGACCGAAAACCGCGTAAATTGTTTCGAAGGTTGATGCTGTCATCGCGCTCGTCGCAACCATGCCGGCTGCCAGAAAGGCGATGTAGGATGCACCTTCGATGCGGCCTACCAACAGTCCAAGGCCAGTGCCGAGCCCGAAAAGGTAAATCATCGGATCAGCAAGGGTGCCGAGCATTGAAGCAAATGCCACCTTCTTCCATGCCAGATGATTGCGGCGCCACACCGCGATCCAGTTCCAGGCGTTGGCGGGTAGAGCGGCCGCAAAACGTTCACCCATTGCTCACTTCTCCATCTCACGTCCGGTTAACCTCAAGAAAACGTCCTCCAGACTGGGTGGACGCTCTAGAATACGCAGACCCGCTCGACCGCGAAGCTGGATGCGCACATCCTCCGGCTCAGGCGCATAGCAAAAGAGCGTCTCGCCGCTTACCTCGACACGCTGAACGTACGGTCTGATCAGCGAAATCAGCTCCTGTGGATTGCCGCCGAAGATCTCGATCACGTTGCACCCAATGTACTCGTCGATCAGCGCATGAGGACTGCCCTCGGCGATCTTGCGTCCCCGCTCGAGAACACACAGCCGATCACAAAGCCGCTCAGCCTCTTCCATGAAATGGGTGGTCAAAATGATCGTTTTTCCGCTCGCCAGCAGGAAACGAAGTCGCTCCCAGATCAGATGGCGGGCATGCGGGTCGAGGCCGGTCGTGGGCTCATCCATCACAAGCAACTGGGGGTCGTTGATCAGAGCACGTGCCAGCGTCAGGCGCCGCTTCATCCCGCCGGATAGCAGGCCGACACGTGAATCCGCCTTGCTCTCAAGGCGAGCGAACTCGAGGAGCCGTGGGATGACGGCGTTGATCTCTCTTGTACTCATGCCGAAGTAGCGCCCGAACACCAACAGGTTCTCGCGTACCGTAAATTCCAGGTCGAGATTGTCGAACTGCGGGACCACGCCTATGCCCTTGCGGGCCAAGCGGCTGCGTGCCGGCACTGGTAGACCGAGGACTGTTATATCACCCGCGTCAGGCCGGGTCATACCGAGGAGCATACGCGCAATCGTGCTCTTGCCTGCGCCGTTCGGCCCCAGCAGACCGAAGCACTCTCCCGATGCAACGGTGAAGGACAGCCCGTCCACAACGAGCTTGTTTCCGAATAATTTGGTTACGCCGGTAAGGTCGATTGCTACATTGGACATGCGTCTATCTCAAGCGGAATGAGTCCGATTGGCCACCGGCAGCTTACTTGCGAATTCTGGTTCAGAGCAGGCCACCGCCTTGAGATGGCACCTTTGGAAAGTCGCGGCCGGAGCGACGCGTGTATCGCTTCCGCCAAAGAATAACGTCAAGATGCCACGTGTCGCTTCCAGATAGTTCCCGTTCTGACCATAGGTAACTCGAAAGCTTCACCCCGTGTCGACTGACACAACTTACTCGGTCACTCGGCGCTGCAAGGCCGTCAGACTTCACCAGCTGTGAGCGAAAGATCTGCAGTATGAAGTGACTCCGCAATTCCAGAATTGCCCGCAGCATTTGCTCCGGCAAGCGGCATCGCGCTTGTGATTTCCTTTGTGCTCCTGTTGGGCAGGGGAACACTTTTACGCGACAGCCAATCGCTATTGCTCAATGTACACAGGGCGTAAGCCTTCAAGGGGATCAACAGGAATATCCTGATTAACGCGTGCATTGAATAGCCGATGAATCGAAGCTGCCGAGTGCGGAAAGATAACACCGTAGATCTGATTATGGTCATCGTGACAATAGCCAGCACCGTCCACCAATTTACTGTATGTGAAAATAGTAGCTCACCGAGCGCCGTTACTACCGCGATGCCGAGCAACAATGGGCCGAGATTCTCTCCCATCACATCCAAAGTTAGATAGCGATCCAGGCCACGCAGTAGACCTCGCGCAAGCATCGTGTCCCGGAAGGTGCTTCGTGCCCAGCGGAGTTGTTGGCGCAAATAAGGTCCCATCTTGTCCGGAACGACTGTCGCCGCGACGGCACCTGGAACGTACTCGGTTCGAAAGCCTGCTTTCAGCATGAGGATCGTAAGATGACGGTCTTCACCGAAGTCGCTTGGTTTCCCCCTGAACAGCTGCGTCTCGTATTGATCCAGCAGAGAAAGGAGACAAGACCGGCGGTACATTGCACATGGGCCGCAGCAGCACATGACCGCACCAAAGCGACCTTGCGCCGCGCGCTCCTCATTGCAAGCCAGCCAGTATTCCATATCGATCAATCGGGTCAACCAAGTGTCGCTGCGGTTGTATGCCGTCAGCTGGCCCATGGCCGCTCCGACCATGGAATCCCGCATTTTTACTGCAAGCTTTGTGATGACGTCGGACGCAAGTGTCGTGTCAGAGTCGACGCTGAGCACGAAATCTCCAGATGAGCGGCGGATGGCGGCGATCTGCGCCTTGCGTTTGCCAACATTCTCGCGGAGCAGAATGAAATTGAATCTCGGGTCGCCCTCGTAGGCGTGATGTACCGGGATGACGGCATTACGATTTCCAGAACCGTCGTCAACCAGATAGACCTGAAATGTTCCGGCGTAATCTTGATTTGCAATGGAAGCTAAACACGCCGCGAGTGTGCGCGGGTCCTCATTGTAGCAGGGGATAATGACATCCACGCTCGGCCAACGGTCGGATCCGAACAAGCTTTCCGACGGCGGCGTAACATTTTCCGGTTGGGAGTAGACCGCTTGCATGCCTCTGTAAACAGTCGAGAGCACCGCATAAGACGAAACGGCAACAGTACTGGCTGTGGTGAGAAGGTCCATAGGATCTCTGTTTGTTCAGGGGTGTTGAGGAAGTGATCGGATTACAAATCCGCGGCCGTGCAATTCTGGAATTAGGCGTGACAACGCTGTCACCGTCTGGTCGCGCAGACTGGCTTGATTGCCTGGTTGCAATTCGTCGGGAGCGCACCCGTCGTGCAACAGCACGATTGCGCCCGGCCGGATATCGGCGAGCACTCTGTCGACGATGGCGTCAACGCCGGGGCGAGACCAGTCGCGTGGATCAATGGACCAATGGACGGGCGCCAATGCCGCACCCGCTGATGCAGCGATTACTTCTTCGGTCCAGATGCCATACGGTGCACGAAAGTACCGAACCATGGCCTGCGGGCAAGCCATCCCTATGACTCTGTTTGCCTCAACTATCTGGCAGTCGACTTCGACGGACCCGCATTTGGCCAGGTCCGGATGAGTCATCGTGTGGTTGGCTATACCGTGCCCGTCTGTAATAATTCGGCGAACGAGTTCCGGCTCGTCGGCCGCGTAGGCCCCAACAACGAAGAAGGTCGCCGTCACCTGATGTTGCGCCAGCACATTGAGTATCTGCGGTGTGAAAAATGAATTGGGACCATCGTCAAACGTCAGATAGACGCTGCGCTCTGCAGTGCCATCGGCATTGTCACTCTGCCCTTCGCATATGTAGTCCAGAGGCTTCATAGTTCCGGACCGTTCCGGTCGATCAGGGTACCGGACGGCCACTCGTCCATCGAGCGTCCGATCGGCGAAACCAACACGAGTACGTCTTCCAGGCGCGTGGGCGGCAGGTCGGGATGCACATCTGGACGGGTCGATCGTACGCGAACGCCCGACACAATGTTCGCGAGGCCGGCTCTGCAGAATCTTTCGACATGGTTTCGCAGCGCGTGCCGAACCGTGCCGAAAGCGAATGGAACACCCAACTGATGGAGCACTGGGTACGCCACGCGCATCGAAAAACCGATTCCGAGCCCTTCAAGATCCGGACGAACCGCGTACAGGCCCAATTCAGCGACGATCAAGTCGACCTCGCCAACTTTGATGAAGCGCCGCAGCATGCCGATGTGAGCCGCTACCCCATGCGCGTCGTAGCCGATTGCGCGGAATTCCGGCCTCGCGCCGGCCCAACTGCGGCCGCCTTCGAATGGCTCCGCGTTGAAGGCGCCAGTCCGTCCATAGGTCTTTCGAAAAAAGTCGGAGAGTTCGACATGGTCGGCCAGTTGCAGCTCATTTTCCCAGCACAACTTCCAATCGACATTCGGGCGCATGGAAGACCTCACCTTGGAGCTGTCTGGTTGAGATAAATGTCCAAGCATTGGTTAAATAATTGGCATCGCACCAACGGGGCGTAACTTGTGGAGACCGCCGAAAGACCAAGCCGTAATGCAGATGCGACTGACTTTGTGCGCCCCGCACACCAGATGATGCTCCTCGGATCCAACGCAACCATGGGAACTACCTATCTTTCCAACTTGAAGCGCCTCTATGGGACCTGCAGCAAAAACGGTAAAATCCTTTGTTTAGATGAAAGGTATCCACGCTTTGGATAACTGGGCGAATGCGTTCCATATGGCTGGTCAATTATCGTCGTCACGCTCGAGGCACTTCTGACGAAGCGCAAAGCTCACGCCCGCGGCACGCGCGGCCGTTGCCGGGCCGCGCGATTATCTCCGTAAGAGCCGAGCGGAGCTCAGACACGACGATTGATCAGAATCTGATTCGCGGGTTCAGTATCTCTTTCGTGTATCCAGCTCTGGGCTGTCCTTTGGCGGGAGTTAGGTTCGCCCAGGTTCTGAGCCTGGGGCGTCGGCCCGTTCGCCGCACAGGCTCCTTCGCACATCGTCGAGGCCGAGAAAGAGGGGGCCACACAGCTCCCCCTGTACTTTCCACCACCCGACACCAGCGCTCACCCAGGGCGCCGGCCTTGCTCACCTCAACGGATAGCGCACTCGCGCCGCTTCACGATTAAAAGAATTCTACAAGCAGATGCCTGTTTGATCGTGAGACGTCCGCTGCCAATTCCCGCATCGCAGAGGCAGCCAATAGCGCTCGCTTCACATAGTGGTCCGGCAAGCAGCTAGATACGACAGGTGACCTCAAATGAGGCGTCTTGCATGGCTTCTACACCTGCCTGAATGCCAGAACTGCGTTCGTACCGCCCATGGCGAAGGCGTTGCTCATGGCGACGCGCACCTTG
>NZ_RZOS01001149.1:0-653 GCF_004022605.1 Mesorhizobium sp. M4B.F.Ca.ET.089.01.1.1 | reverse complement strand
GTCGCGCTACGTCCATGCCTGGGTGCATCTCAGCAGCAACAACCTGCGCCACCGCAGCCGCGTCTTCTTCTTCGGCGCGGTGGTGCTGCTGCTGGCCTGGGCGTTGTTCGCGTTGCACCTCGCCGGCGTGGGCTGAACGCTTCCGGCTGGCGCTATAGGTCGAACACGGCGATCTTGCGCTTGTCGAACTTGATGCCGATCTCGCCGCGCACCAGCTTCAGCGCCTGTTCGCCGAACACTGCGCGCCGCCAGCCCTGAAGAGCCGGCACGTCGGCATCCTCGCCCTCGGCCGCGATGCGGTCGATATCGTCGCTGGAGGCGAGCACCTTCGAGGCGACGCCTTCCTTTTCGGCGCCGATGCGCAACAGCACCTTGAGCAGCTCCGCCGCGGCACTCGAACCTTCGGGCGGCTGGAACGTCTTCGGCAGCTTCGGCATCGCCTCCTTGGGCAGGGCAAGCGCGGTGGTGACGGCGCCCAGCAGCGCCGTTGCGGTCGCCGAGCGCTCCCAGCCTTTCGGCGTCGTGCGCAGCCGGCCGAGCGCGGTGGAATCGCGCGGTGCCTGCTGCGCGATCTCATAGATGGCATCGTCCTTCAGCACCCGGCCGCGCGGCACGTCGCGCTCGCGCGCCTCGCGCTCGCGCCAAGCGGCGAC
>NZ_RZOS01001148.1:0-654 GCF_004022605.1 Mesorhizobium sp. M4B.F.Ca.ET.089.01.1.1 | reverse complement strand
TTCCTGGGTTCGGGGAGCTTGTTCTGATCGAAAAAGGTAAGCTTGGACATGGGGCACCCTTTCAGCGCGCGGCATGCCGCTCGAAAGACAGGCGCCTTTCGATGGCATGCAGAGCAGTCAGACAGACGACGTTGATTGCAAGGTAGAAGACGGCGGTGATGACGAAGATTTCCATGATGGCGAACGTCTCGCTCATCAGCCGTTTGGCATAGCCGGTGATTTCAAGCACCGTTATGGTGGAGGCAAGGCTTGACTCCTTGATGATGACGGCGACCTCCGTGCTGTAGGAGGGCAGGGCCTGGCGCAGCGCCAAGGGGAACTTGACGCGGTGAAAAACCACCCAGGCGGACATGCCACATGCCTGCGCCGCCTCGATCAGTCCGCGCGGCAGCGACAGCAGCGCCGTACGGAAGATCTCCGCCGTATAGGCACCGGTATTCAGGATGACGGCAAGGATGGCGGCATGCAGGCTGTCGCCGATCAGCCACCACAAAACCGTATTGTGACGTATGAAGCCTATCTGCGCGAGGCCGTAGTAGATCACAAAGACCTGCACGAGCATCGGCGTGCCCCGGAACACCGCGCAGTAGAAGTCGGCGCATTTGCGGACGATGCCGCGCCGGGACATGCGGGCGGTTGCCATAAGTACTGTCT
>NZ_RZOS01001147.1:0-654 GCF_004022605.1 Mesorhizobium sp. M4B.F.Ca.ET.089.01.1.1 | reverse complement strand
CCTGCAGCTTGGCCAGCTTCGCCTGCCTCTGTTGTTCGGCCTGCTGAGCCGCCTGCATGGCCTGCTGAAGCTGCTGTTGCTGCTCGGGCGGCACCTGAGCGCCCTGGGGCGGCGGTGGCGGCGGCTGCACTGGGGTCAAATCCTGCTGCGTCGGGATAATCTGCACGCCGGTCATCTGCTGCAGCGTCTCATGCGAGAATTTCGCCGGGATGATTTCGGCCATCATCACAAAGATGTCGCGTGCGCAGCGTTCCATCATCCGCTGCATCTTCTGGATGCGCAGCGAGCCCCATTGGGTCTTGATGTTCTGCGCCGTGGCCGTCTCGCTGGCCTGCGAAGCGCCGCGCACGATGTCGGAAATGCCGGTGATCTCGTAGATGGCCTGCTTGGTCTGTTCGCGGGCGCTGTAGAGTTCCCGCAGCACCAGAATGAACTTCTCGACCGGCCAGAACGCGACCGCGCCGGACAGGCCGCCATTGGCCGCCCAAATGTCCGCATTGCCGATCGGCACGAATTCCGTGTCGTCGGCCGCCAGCATGTTGGCGATGTCGCCAGCGTCGCCGGAATACCAGCCTTTGACCTTCATGTGCCGGGTGATGACGCCGATGCGCTTGGTGGTCAGGTCCAGTTCGTCGGCGAGCCTGCTGTAGATCG
>NZ_RZOS01001146.1:0-657 GCF_004022605.1 Mesorhizobium sp. M4B.F.Ca.ET.089.01.1.1 | reverse complement strand
ACAGCACAGTTCATTGACGCGGTCTCCGGAGCTCACCTGTGGGCGCAACGGTACGATCAAGCTACCGACGACTTATTCTCGGTGCAGGACGAGATAACCGCTCGCGTGGTCGGCAGCATCGCCTCGACGTACTACGGCGAGATCGCACGCAGCAGCAGGGCGGTTGCCAAACGGAAGCCTCCCGCGAGCCTTGATGCGTACGATCTCTATCTGATTGGGATGGACAGTACCCAGAGCGTCACCAAAGAGGGGGTCCTAAAGGGTATCGAGTACCTCGAAAAATCAGTGCGAATGGACCCGGAATTTGCACCGGCTTGGAGCCAGTTAGGCCTCGCATATTCGGTTGCCAGTACTCTAGGCTTCTCTGACGATGTCGATACCGCCTTGCGGCACTTCCGGGAAGATACGACTCGTGCACTGCAATTGGACCCAAATGATTGGATAGCGCTCGGACAGCGCGCGACATTGCGTGCGGCGGACGGGGACATTCAAGGTGCGAAGGAGGATTTCGAGCGGGCGCTTGCAGTTGCCCCAAACGATGCTGATAACCTTGCCTTGATTGCGTACAACATGCCCCTCGTTGTTGGTGATGCTAAGCGCATGGTGGACACGGTCAATCACGCTCTGCTCCTAAATCCAAGCGCTCCCCCTTGGTAC
>NZ_RZOS01001145.1:0-657 GCF_004022605.1 Mesorhizobium sp. M4B.F.Ca.ET.089.01.1.1 | reverse complement strand
ATAGTGAACGATGTCTCGACGATTTCCCAAGGCATCCGACGCAGCCGCTTCTTTTGCAGTCTGTTCTTCCTCGGCGGCGGCATCGGGATCGGGGCCTGGGCCTCCTCCCTTCCGGTCCTCAGCATTCAAATGAATCTGGACAAAGGGCAACTCGGGCTAGTCCTGATCTGCTTTGCTCTCGGCGCCATTTTGATGATGACCAATATCGCCCGCTTGATAGCGATTGTCCCGAGCAGCGTACTAAGCCTGGTGGGATCGATCACGTTTGGGGCAACCCTGACGGCCCTGCCCTATGTCGGGGACGCCTGGCCGCTGGCGGCGATTGTGTTCCTTGCGGGGGCCGGGTTTGGAACGCTCGACGTTTCGATGAATATCGATGCCTCGGCATTGGAGCGTCGCATGCGCCGGCAGGTGATGTCGTCGTTTCATGCCGTGTTCAGTTTCGGGAGCTTGGCCGGCGCGTTTGTGGTCGGTCAAATACTGTCCCACGGTGGCGCTTTGAGCGTATGCCTTGGCGTCACGGGGGCCGGTGTGGCGGCAGTCGCACTTGTCGCTTGCACGGGGTGGAACAATGCAGCCCGGTTAGACGGCCCTGCGGACGCGACAGAGGCGACGGACGGCAAGTTCGACAGCGCTTTGACGAACCATCTCTACCTG
>NZ_RZOS01001144.1:0-661 GCF_004022605.1 Mesorhizobium sp. M4B.F.Ca.ET.089.01.1.1 | reverse complement strand
GTATGAGGATCTGGGGTTTAATAGCCCTTTAGACATCCAAGAGGAGCAGCGACGGTGCTTCGAATTTGATTGGTCAAAAACGCCCTTTGGCACGTAGGCGCGATCAGGCCCACGCTGGGTCGGGTGCAATGGCGTCTCAAGCCGAGTGAGGAGCAACGACTCTGGGCATCAACTAAACCCGCTCACAGCAGTGGAGGCTACCTTTCACAGTGTGTCGCCACCGGTCTGGATCAACCGCAGCGCAGCCCTCAGTTGCTCAATGCCGCCGTGGCGCTATTCAAGCGGGCTCCAATTCTTCATCTGCACTTCCAGTCTCAACCCTTCTGATGTTGAGGCGCTTACCCAAGCTTCTTCGCGCGTCCTGGAGAGAGTCGAAGTAGTTGTCCGCTGCAATGCTGAGACTTTCCGGCTCTAGTGCTTTGCCCATTGCCTCCTCGTCCCATTCCTTGTTGATCCGTTTGGCCAGCGCGAAGACGACCGCCAATCCGACACGTTGGATCATAGAATTTCGCGTAAGCGAGCGGACCAATAGCTGCATCACTTCCGGCTCCGGTGCCTGTGCGTATTCCTTTTCAAGTTGCTCCCGCATGGCGCCCACCGCCGGGTAGGTCATGTTTATGAACAGTTCGCTGGTGGTGGCGTAATAGCGACCAGCCCGGCC
>NZ_RZOS01001143.1:0-663 GCF_004022605.1 Mesorhizobium sp. M4B.F.Ca.ET.089.01.1.1 | reverse complement strand
GCGTAGAGAATGAACACCACACTCGGTGGAATCATGACACCGAGCGTGCCGGAAGCGGCGGTGATCGAAGCAGCTTGACCGCGGATAGCCTCGTCCTGCTACGGCGGGGATCATCACCTTTGCCGCTGGCTCGTATCTGCCGCGGCCGATGCGCTGATGACGTCATAGACGGAGGCCGTTGCGACATTCACGAAGGCCACCCGCTGGTGGCACTTTCGCACAATCACAAGCGTTCTGGAAACCTGCACTCTTTTCCTCCCGGTTATTTTCGGGGAGTATGGAGCGCGCCACCATCGATGCAATGAAAAACAACCAGTGGAAGGATGTAAATATGTTGTTCTGGCATTAGACAATTTTATGAGTCGCCGAAGAACATATTTGCCTCTTTGCAGTCTAAATCTGTCTCTGCTGCATGTGTGGAACGGCCCTGGCAAGGCACTATTCCATAGGGTCTCCGTTCGATCTGGCGATCGACGAGCGCAAGTTCATCGTCCTCCTCGGACAGGTTCTTCCTCGCGCTCGGGTGGCGGGGAAGGGCGAAAACTCATAGAGCACGTCACAAACGCGGGCCTCGTCCATCCGACACTTACACCCAGAACGTCGCGGCTTGGAACTCCAGGCCTTCCGAACGAAGTCGACCCTTTGTTTCGATCTGATTTCGTC
>NZ_RZOS01001142.1:0-664 GCF_004022605.1 Mesorhizobium sp. M4B.F.Ca.ET.089.01.1.1 | reverse complement strand
GCCGCAGACAGTGTCGCAGGCGCGGCTTAGATCGCTTGTCGAGCAGGCTCAGACATGGCGCGATGGAAAGCCGATCAGCGATCCCAGCGTCTGGGAACTGCTCCTGAGCGAGTTGATGGCCGACGCTCGTGAAATGCTGGCGGATCCGGCTCCCGGACTATGGGAGCGGATTTTCACCAGGGACGCGGTGAAGCTCGAAGGCTCTGGTCGGACAGATGCCCGTCATTTCGTGATACCGCGGGAGGATTGGGCGATACGCGGGATTGAGGCTTATCTGACGACACGTCTCGGTGCCGATTTGCAGCCCGTTCAGCAGGAGAGCAACCGACGGGCTGTCGCGCGGCTGCTGCGCCGGCTGGCCGAACTCACATCTGTGCAGATTAAGCGGCGTCTGGCGCAGGAAGAGGATGCCTGGTCGATAGCCGGAACGATCGCGCAATTGTTGCTGGCCAGAGCTTGGCTTCGCGGCGCGATCTCTCCTTCGGCACCGCTCGAAGAGCAATTCCAGGAGCTGCTGTCGGATGAGCAGGAACCGCGAAGTATGCCCGACGACAGGGTGGAATCCTGGGGCGAACTCGTTCGCGCTACCAGTTATTGGCATGACAAATTCAGAGCGATGCTCCGGCAGCTCCTGCTCTTGCCGCTCGGTACCGGTGCGCCTTTG
>NZ_RZOS01001141.1:0-667 GCF_004022605.1 Mesorhizobium sp. M4B.F.Ca.ET.089.01.1.1 | reverse complement strand
GTCTAAAACAGGGGCGCCGCCCAGTGCCGGGACCCGCAGCCTTTTTTCCAAAAAATCTGTTTCTCTATTTCGTGAGATGACCTTTCGAAAATCCCCCCGGGGGGAGGCCTTTGAGATTGCATTGTTTGCTGGGTTCCCTCAATGCCGAGATGGTTTATCGCCGCCGGTTCGAAAAAGGCTTCAGCAAGGCTGCTACCTACCGAGTATCGAACTGGGAAGCCGGACAAGCAATGTTCTGCACGAGAACTGTCTAGCCAATGCGCAGCCGGGCATTGATCTCGTTGGGAATGTCACTGGGCCTTGCCCTTGTGACACCTCGAAAGTTTCTTCAAGAGGGGGTGCCACTAGGGTCTGTATTGACTTTTGGCACCGGCAGTTCCACAACGTCCAAGATTTCAATGACACCGCAGGGGACCTCAAGTGACTTCACCTATCATCGGCTACGCCCGTACCTCGACTGTTGACCAAGACGCAGGGCTTGAGGCCCAGCACCGTGACCTAAAGGCCGCAGGGTGCACTAAGGTCTTCAGCGAGCAATTGTCCTCGGTCGCCACTGTGCGACCTCAACTAGAGGCTGCGATGGATTATGTCCGCGAGGGCGACACGCTCGTGGTAACCAAACCAGACCGGCTGGCCCGCTCGACCTCCGATCTGCTCGGGATCACCG
>NZ_RZOS01001140.1:0-667 GCF_004022605.1 Mesorhizobium sp. M4B.F.Ca.ET.089.01.1.1 | reverse complement strand
GTATCCGCGAGTGCATCCGCAATTGCCTGCAGCTGTTCTTGGGAAAACGAAGCCACAACAACCCCTGTGTTCTGACGTGGTAGCGTATCAGCCCCAAATTGTCACAGAGCATGTAGAATCCCTCGATAGCCAAGCGGCGACTGGTTCGAAGCGGACAACCGCCAAAGCCTCAGGACCTGAAGCTGAAAGGCCCAAAAGGGAGGTTATTGATTTATGAGGTTCAGTCATTCTCTCCGATTTAGTAACGCAGCCCAGTCGATTGCCGCAGTTCCGCCAGCGAGTGTAGGAGGGGCATCAGCCCAAAAGTAATTTTCGCCCTCTCGAAAATCCACCGCGAGTATTTTCTCATCAGAGAATATGCAATTCGAAAAATCACATCTCTCAAAAGCATATTTATAGTTCGCATGATGATTTAGTGAATCAATCGAGTCGACACGGGCGATACCGCAGTTCTTGAACATCGACTTATCAAATCGACCATCGACTTTTACGTACTTCCATCGCGCTACTGTTACGCCGTTAAATGACGCATTCTTTAGGCTGTCAATTTCATATTCGTCATCGAACGGAAATTCTCCTCCAAAATATTTTACAGAGGCGAACCCTGGAATGTAGTGCCAGTATACAGGATCATCGTCGTAATGATAATCCTCTTCTGGTTCTACAA
>NZ_RZOS01000113.1:0-14370 GCF_004022605.1 Mesorhizobium sp. M4B.F.Ca.ET.089.01.1.1 | reverse complement strand
GTGTTTTCGCTGATCCTGCGCTTCTACGATCCCGAGACGGGCCGCATCGTCATCGACGGCGTCGATCTGCGGGAGGCCGATCCCGCCGCGATCAGGCAGCGCATCGCCATCGTGCCGCAGGACGTCACCATCTTCGCCGCCAGCGCGCGCGACAACATCGGCTTCGGCCGGCCGGGCGCCAGCGATGCCGAGATCGAGGCGGCGGCGAAGGCGGCGCTTGCCGACGAGTTCATATTGAAGCTCGACAAGGGTTATGACAGCCAGGTCGGCGAGCGTGGCGTGACGCTTTCCGGCGGCCAGCGTCAGCGCGTGGCGATCGCCCGCGCCATCCTGCGCGACGCGCCGATCCTGTTGCTCGACGAGGCGACCTCGGCGCTCGACGCCGAAAGCGAGACGCTGGTGCAGACGGCGCTGGAACGGCTGATGCAGGGCCGCACCACCATCGTCATCGCGCATCGGCTGGCGACGGTGCTGAAGGCCGACCGCATCCTGGTCATGGAAGGCGGCCGCATCGTCGAGGAAGGCACTCACCAGAGCCTTGTCGCCAAGGGCGGCATCTATGCGCGGCTGGCCAAGCTGCAGTTCGAGACCGGCGCCAACGCTTTTAGAGGCGCGGCCGAGTAGTCACGCTTCGTGCGGGCTCAGACGCCATAACGCTTGCGCAGATGTTCGGTGAAGTAGGCTGCATTAAGCTTCTCGCCGGTGGCGCGTTCGAGCAGCTCAGGCGTCGACCAGCGCGAGCCCTGCGACCAGATACTCTCACGGCGCCAGGCGTTGATGGCGCTGAAATCGCCCTTGGCGAGGTCGTCATCGGCGGACGGATGCTCGCGGGTCAGCGCCGCCCATTGCTGCGCCGCCATCATGGCGCCCAGCGTATAGGACGGAAAATAGCCGAAGGCGGCGCCCGGCCAGTGAACGTCCTGCATCGGTCCGTCGGCCGGATTGTCGAGCGTCGACAGGCCGAGATAGTCGCGCATCCTGGCGTCCCAGGCCTCGGGCAGGTCGGCGACCTCGAGCCGCCCCGAGACCAGTTCTTGCTCCAGTTCGTAGCGCAGGATGACGTGCAGCGGATAGGTCACCTCGTCGGCATCGACCCGGATCAGGCCGCGCTCGACCCGGTGCACATGCGGCAGGATATCGTCGAGCGACCAGGCCTCGCCGAGATGCCGCTCGACCACCGGCAAGGCCCAGCGCCAGAAGGCCGGGTTGCGGCCAATCTGCTTTTCGACGAACAGGCTCTGGCTTTCGTGGACCGCCATGCCGCGCGCCTTGCCGAGCGGCCAGTGCGCCCAGGCCTTGGGCAGGTTCTGCTCGTAGAGCGCATGGCCGGTCTCGTGCAGCACGCCCATCAGCGCCGACAGGAAATCGGAGGTCTTGTAGCGGGTGGTGATGCGCACATCGCTCGGCACGCCGCCGCAGAAGGGATGGTGCGACACCGACAGCGAGCCATGGGTGAGGTCGAAACCGACCGCCGCCATCATGGCGAGGCCAAGCTCGCGCTGGCGGTCGATCGCGTAGCTGCCGGAAAGCGGCTTCAACGGATGCCTGGCCAGCCGCGCCTCCTGCGCCGCCAGTGCTTCCGGCACGAATTCCCGAAGGAAGGTCTTCAACTCGGCGAAGACCGGCGTGATGTCGGTGGCGCGGTTGCCGGGGTCGTACTGCTCCATCAACGCGTCGTAGGGGTCGAGACCGAGCGCATCGGCGCGCAGGGCTGCTTCCTCGCGCACCAGGGCGACGACGCCTTCCAGCGCCGGCAGGAAGCCCGCCCAATCGTTCCTGGCGCGCAGGTCGCGCCAGAGCTGCTCGGAGCGCATGCGCGCCGTGGTCTGGCGCTCGACGAACTCGACCGGCAGGCAGGTGAGGTTGGTGTATTGCCGGCGCAATTCCCTCACCGCCGCCTGCTGCTCCTCGTTCAGCGTTTCCTCCTCGGCCGCCGCGATCCAGTCGCCGATCTCCGGCGCCGTCGACCGGGCGTGAAGCATGCCGGCAAGCGCCGACATCGCCTCGGCGCGCTTCTCGCCGCCGCCGACCGCCATATGCGTCGCCTCGTCGGCGCCAAGGATGGCGAGCGCATGCTCCAGCGCTTCGAGCTTGTGGCCGAGGTCGTCGAGTTTCTGAAAGGACATGGCGGCTCCGGTCTGGTCAGCGATCGAATTGGACGGCGCGAAAAGATACCAACGCGCCAGCCTTGGCAACCCTGCCGCGCAGGGTGCTCAAACCATCTTGCGCGGACAAGCCCGCGCGTGATCAATGCTGGCAGCGAAAGCGGAGGGGGAAAATGATCGGCAACATACTGGTCGCGCTGGTGGCGCTGATCCACTGCTACATCGTCTATCTGGAGATGGTATTGTGTGATACGCCGCAGGGCCACAAGGCGTTCAGGCTGACACCGGATTTCGCCAAGGCTTCCAAGGTGCTGGCCGCCAATCAGGGGCTCTACAACGGCTTCCTCGCCGCCGGCCTGATCTGGGGGCTCTATCTCGGCGCGGCCGGCTTCCAGGTCAGGATGTTCTTCCTGATCTGTGTCGCCATCGCAGGCCTCTACGGCACGGCGACCGTCGGCAGGAAGATCCTGTTCATCCAGACCGTGCCGGCCGCGCTTGCCATCATCGCGCTCTGGCTGGGCTGGTAAAAAGGACGCCCTTGGGACGGAGTTCCCTCGGGCGCCAGGTGTCCCTTCCTCGGGTCGAGCGATCAGCCGTTGGGATAGTGCCCGCCGTCGGCGCCGTCGCCCATCAGGAAGCCGGTCCCACTGTCGATGCGCAGCGCTTGGTCGACATTGTCGAGCCGGCGCAGCAAATCATGATACTGCGCAGCCGGTATCCTGCCGCGATCGGCGGCGGCGGTTTTCGCGGCGGCCTGGCTGATATGGGCGGCGCGCATATGCAGCGTCTGCGCCTCGGCCGGCGTGATCGTGTTGTCCTGCCTGGCGTCGGTGATGCCCTGGTCGACACCCTGCACCTGCGCCATAAGGCCCGCCACGCGCGGACCGGTGAAGTCGGTCGGTGAGGATTCATCGAGTGCGCCCTTGTGATGTCCGGCAGCGTAGGCGCCGGCGAGCGGGGCGGAGGCGAGAATGGCGGCAAGCGTTGCAGTCTTGAGAGAGATTGAAGAGCGCATGGCGGCGCTTCCTTCTGCTGGGGAAGGGAGCGGCCGCGCCGCTCCGCCTTCCGACCTTCCGGGCCGTCCGGTTCCGTCGCGTCGCGATGGGAGGCATCGCCGGCGGTTCTCGGCCCTGCGCGGAAAACTAGGAGCGCCCAGTCGTGAAGTGTAATTAAAAAAAGATAATCTTTTCAGGCCTTGCCGGCCTCGCGGCTGCGCCCTAGCGTTGAGCCGGCGAACAAATTCGCGTGATACGCGATCACCGTTCGGTGAGCTTCAACTCGATGCGGCGGTTCTTGGTGCGCGCTTCGTCGGTGTCGGCGGGGTCGAGCGGCTGGAACTCGCCGAAGCCGGCCGCGACCAGCCGATTGGCCGGCACGCCGTTCTCGATCAGGAACTTCACCACCGAGGTCGAGCGCGCCGTCGACAGCTCCCAATTATCGCGATAACGGCCGGTGCCGGACAACGGCTTGTTGTCGGTGTGGCCGTCGACGCGCAACACCCAGCTGATCTCCGGCGGGATTTCCTTCTGCAGTTCGATGATGGCGTCGGCGAGCTTCTTCATCTCGACCTTGCCGGCATCGTTGATCTCCTCGGAGCCAGTCGGGAACAGCACCTCCGACTGGAAGACGAAGCGATCGCCGACGATGCGGATGTTTTCGCGGTCGGCGAGGATCTCGCGCAACCTGCCGAAGAAGTCGGAACGGTAGCGGTTCAGCTCCTGCACGCGCTGCGCCAGCGCGACATTGAGGCGGCGGCCGAGATCGGCGATCTTGGTGTTGGAATCGCGGTCGCGCGCTTCCGACACGTTGAGCGCGTCCTCGAGCGCGCCGATCTGCTTGCGCAGTGCTGCGATCTGCTGGTTGAGGATCTCGACCTGGCTCAGCGCCTGCTGGCTGATCTGGCGCTGGCTGTCGAGTTCGCCGGAGAGGGCGGCGGCCCGCTGGTTGGCGGCGTCGCCGGCGCCGGCGCCTTGCGCCAGCAATTGTTCGAGCCGGCTCTTTTCCGCCTCAGACGCCGACAGCGACGCCTGCAGATTGGCGAGCGAATCCTCCCTGTCCTGCGTCGTCGAGCGCTCCAGCGCCAGCAGCTGGGTCAGTTCGTTGATCTGCGAGTTGAGGCGGTTGAGCACCGTGTCCTTGCCGGAGATCTCGCGGCCGAGCAGGAATTGCGCCAGCACGAAGACGGTGAGCAGGAACATGATGGCGAGCAACAGCGTCGACAGCGCGTCGACGAAGCCCGGCCAGTAGTCGATGCGGCGATCGGCACGCCGCGCCCGCGCCAGTGCCACGTCAGTGCACTCCCTGCTTCTTCAGGGCGTCGGCGATCTTTTCCAGGGTGTTGCGCATCGCCTTCTGCTCGTCGGATTGCGCCTCGACCCAATCGCGCATGATCTGCTGTTCCGAGCGCATGTTCTTGACCAGGCCGGAAATGCCGTCGGCCAGATTGGCCATGGCGGTGGCGACGCGCGGGTTGGAGCCGCCGCCATTTTCCTGCAGGCTGCGCAGGCGCTCCGACAACAGGCGGATCTCGTCGGAAGGCTCGCTCCTGGCATTATCGGATACGACGATGTCGGAGGAAAGGTCGGTGACCGAGGACAGCCAGTTCTCGAGCTCGGTATAGAAGCGGGTCTGGGCCCGGCCGGCCTGCAGGTCGAGGAAGCCGAGCACCAGCGAGCCGGAGAGGCCGAACAGCGAGGACGAGAACGCGGTGCCCATGCCGGCGAGCGGCGCGGACAGGCCCTGCTTCAGTGAATCCAGGACGGCGGCGGCGTCGCCGGTGCCGGGATCGAGCGCTTCGATGGTTTCGCGGATCGAGCCGATGGTGCCGAGCAGGCCCCAGAAGGTGCCGAGCAGGCCGAGGAACACCAGCAGTCCGACCAGGTAGCGCGAGGTGTCGCGGCTCTCGTCGAGGCGGGTGGCGATCGAGTCGAGCATGGTGCGCATCGAGGTCGTCGAGAAGGCGACCGTCGACGAGCGGCCGATCATCGCCTTCATCGGCGCCAGCAGCACAGGTTCGGTGGTCTCCGAGCCGGCGCGGAAGGAGTTGACCCAGCGCACCTCGCGAAACAGGCGCCCGACCTGGGCGAAGGCGAGCAGGATGCCGACCACCAGCACGCCGATGATCAGTCCGTTGAGGCCCGGATTGGTGGAGAAGGCGGTCGAGACCTGGCGGGTCAGGATGGCGGCGATGAAAGCGACGATGATCAGGAAGATCATCATGGTCAGCAGGAAAACCTGCGGGCTCGACAGTTTATGAGGGTCGTAGATCAGAACGTCGGAGCGTCTGCCGATGCCGAAGGATCTGAGAAAAGCCATTCGTGCCCCGTTTCCGATGCGGCTGCCGCCGATCAACCAGTTCGCGACTCTAAACGGAATTGTGACCAAATTGAATGGCGCTTGGCAAGAATGCCGAGCCGGGCTTTGGAGCCTGTTCCCTCCCGATGGAAACGGGATGGGGCTCCATCTTCCTGTTGCGGCATGATCTTTTCCGAAAACCGGTTCGGGATCATGTCCTAGAAGCGGTTTATCACCAGACAGTCGACCATGGCTGCCAGGTGCAGGCCGGCGCCGGTGACGACGAAGCCGTGCCAGACGGCGTTGTGGAAGCGCAGGCCCTTCCAGGCGAAGAAGATGACGCCCAGCGAATAGACGATGCCGCCGGCGACGATCAGCGCGATCGATGTCGCCGGCAGGATCTGGACCAACGGGCCGACAAGCACGATGCCGCTCCAGCCTATGGCCAGGTAGAAGACGATCGCCAGCCGGTCGAAGCGGCCGGGAAACAGCACCTTGATGGCGATGCCGACCACCGCCGCCGTCCACACCAGCACGATCATCGAAACGGCCAGCGGCGAGCCGTCGAGCTGGGCGAGAAAGGGCGTGTAGGTGGCGGCGATAAGGAGGTAGATCGCGGCATGGTCGAAGCGGCGCAGGATCCACTTCGCCGGCGACGACACCGGCCACAGATTATAGGCCAGCGACACCGAGAGCACGGTGAGCAGCGCGACGACATAGAAGGCGGCGGCAATGTATTCGCCGGGTCCGGCATGGAAGGCCGCGAGCGCCAGGAAGGCCGAGCCCGCGGCGATCGCCAGCACGATGCCCACCGCGTGAACGATGCCGTCGGCGATCATTTCGGCACGCGAATAGTGCCAGCGTCCGACGAACGGGATCTCGATCTGTGGCCCTGAATTGCTCATGAGCGGTCCTGCATCGCCCTCATCTGGGCGCTTGCCGGACAGTATTTCAAGCTTTGGTTGCGGTTTTGCGACTGCGGCGCTTCAGCGCGGCGCGCCCGTCAACCGGATTTGCCGGATGACAGCGGCTTCTTGACGGTCTTCAGCAGCGCGCGCTGGATGATCTCGTTGCCGGCGACGACAGAACCACGTTCCAGCATCTCCTGGCCGCCCTCGAAATCGGAGGCGAAGCCACCAGCCTCGCGGATCAGCAGCAGGCCGGCGGCGATGTCCCAGGCCGACAGGCCGACTTCCCAGAACCCGTCCATGCGGCCTGCGGCGACATAGGCGAGGTCGAGCGAGGCGGAGCCAAGGCGGCGCACGCCCGACACCTCGGCCATCACGTTGCGCAGCTCGATGAGGAAATTGCCGTGCTGGCCGCGGCCGAGATGCGGCACGCCGCAGCCGATCAAAGAATCGATGAGCTTGGTGCGGCCGGCAACCCGCAGCCGACGGTCGTTCATGAAGGCGCCGCCGCCGCGCTCGGCGGTGTAGAGCTCGTCCATCGCCGGATTGTAGACGACGCCGGCGACGACCTGGCCCTGGCGCTCCAGCGCGATCGAGATGGCGAACATCGGGATGCCGTGCAGGAAGTTGGTGGTGCCGTCGAGCGGATCGACGATCCAGCGGTGCTGGCCGTCCTCGCCTTCGACGGCGCCGCGCTCTTCCATCAGGAAGGAATAGCCGGGCCTGGCCTTCGACAGTTCGGTGAACAGGATGTCCTCGGCCTTGCGGTCGGCCTGGCTGACATAGTCGCCCGGCCCCTTCATCGACACCTGCAGGTTCTGCACTTCGCCGAAGTCGCGCGACAGCGAGCGGCCGGCTTTCATCGCGGCCTGGACCATGACATTGAGGATCGCGGAACGCGCCATTTTTTCGTTTCCTGCTGCTTGGCGCTTTAGTCTGCGCGGCGCACGTAAGTGATCTCGTTGGTGTCGACGATGATGCGCTCGCCGGCACCGATGAACGGCGGCACCAGCACGCGGATGCCGTTTTCCAGCACCGCCGGCTTGTAGGACGAGGCGGCCGTCTGGCCCTTCACCACCGGGTCAGCCTCGGTGATGGTCAGCGTCACCTGGTCGGGCAGCGAGATGCCAATCGGACGCTCCTCATAGAGCTGGACCGTGACCATCATGCCGTCCTGCAGGAAAGCGGCGCGGTCGCCGACGAAATCCTTGTTCAGCTCGAGCTGCTCATAGCTTTGGGTGTCCATGAACACCAGCGCGTCGTCCTGTTCGTAGAGGAAGGAAAAATCCTTGAGGTCGAGCCGGATCTGCTCGACGGTCTCGGCCGAGCGGAAGCGCTCGTTGAGCTTGGTGCCGTTGATCAGGTTCTTCAGCTCGACCTGGTTGTAGGCGCCGCCCTTGCCGGGCTTGACGGTGTTGGTCTTGACCGCGACCCACAGCCCGCCATCGTGCTCGATGACATAGCCGGGACGGATTTCGTTGCCATTGATCTTGGCCATGATGATGTGATCCGGAATGAGATTTTCGCCACGAACGGCGATTTGGCGCTTCCAAGACCACAAATCGCCAGGAGAGGCAAGGGAGCGGGGCGACGCAGCCCGATCGGCGGCTGCCGCGTGCCCGCTGCCCGCCGGCGCGTCAGGGCAAGCGGTTCGCCTTCTGCAGCGCCTGCTTGGTCTGGTCGTCGTCGAGCCCTTGCAGAAAATCGTCCATCTGAGGGTCGATCAGCCCGGCGCGGCGGGCGACGATATACCAGGCGCCGGCAAGGATCAGGTCCGGATCGGTGCCGATGCCTTCCATGTAAAGCTTGGCGAGACGGTTCTGGGCGGCGACATTGCCGCCCTCGGCTGCCTGTTTCATCCAGCCGAAGCCCGACTTCAGGTCGCGGCTGCCGCCGCGCCCCTCGATCATCCAGGTGGCGAGGTCGATCTGCGCGGTGTCGTAATTCTGCCTGGCGGCCTGCGCCAAAAGGGTGCGCGCCTGGGAGTCGTCGTGCGGCTTGCCGCCGACGCCGTTGGCGTAGATCTGCGCCATCGCATATTGCGCGTCGGCCAGTCCCGTCGCGGCGGCACGCTCGTAATAGGTGGCAGCCTTGGCGATGCCGGCGTCGCCGGGATCCTGCTGGACGAGCAGTTGCGCGAAATTGAACTGCGCCAGGCGATTGCCGGCCTCGGCGGCGGCCTGCATCAGCGCATACGCGGCCTTCTCGTCCTTCTTGACGTAGCGGCCGTCGAGCAGCATCAGGGCGTACTGGAATTGCGATTCCGGCACGCCCTGCTCGGCGGCGAGCGCGTACCATTTGGCGGCCTCCGCGGCGTTGAGCGGCACGCCGAGCCCGCGCGACAGGATCTCCGCCACCAGGGTCTGCGCGGCAGGATCGCCATTCTGGGCACGCGCCAGCGCGAGATTGTAGGCAGTCTTGTAGAGCCCGCGCTGGAAGGCGCCATAGGCGGGATCGGCCGGCTTCGCGCCGAACCGATCGGGGTTGATGCTGTCGGCCGAAGGCAACGGCGCCGTGGTGGCGGGCTGCGGCAGGGGCGTGGCGATAGGCTTGTCGACATGCACGCCGGAGGCTGGTGCGCCGGCGGCTGGCGCTTCTGCGGCAGGCGCGCTGGCGTCCGGCACGCCGGCATCCGGCCGGGGCTGCGGCAGCGGAACGGTCTGCGCGGCGGTTGCCGCCTCGGTCATGAAGGCCGCGGCGAGAACCGCGAGGGGAAGCACGGACCGGCGCACCTCAGTCCTCGAAGCGCGGCGCGGTTTCGTCGAGCAGCGCATTGGCGGCCGCGACCGCCGCCCTGGGATCGGACCCGTCGGCGAAGACGGCGCTGGACAGGGCCACGAATTCGGCGCCGGTGGCGGCCACCGCCTCGACCGACGCAAGGTCGGAGCCGGCCATGACGATGCACGGGATCTCGATCATCTCGGCCCACCATTGACCGAGCGACAGGTTGCGCGGATGCGGCTCCGGCTTGTTGTCGTAGCCGAAGCGGCCGAAGAACATATAGTCCGGCCGCGCCTCGCCGAGCTCCAGCGCGTCGTCGCGGGTCTTGGCGCCGCCGGCGCCGACCATCATCTTTCCCTGGAAATGTCCGATGGTCTCGGCGAGCTCCTGGCTGGAGACCTCGACATGGATGCCGTCGGCCTGAACGCGGCCGGCGATGCGAGTGTCGCCGGCAATGACGACCGCCACGCCCGCCGCTTGCGCCGCGGGCACGATCTTCTCGGCGAAGGCCTGGAAGGAAGCCTCGTCCATGCCGTTTTCCGGCAGGATGAGCGAGGCGACGTCGCCGCCGTCGAAGGCCGCGGCAATGCGCTCGGCCGGCGCGTCTTTCGGCGCGATCAGCACGATACGGCAGCGATTGGGCGGCGTGGCGTCGTTCATTGGTCTTCGATCCCGGTTTTTCGCCTATGCCGGGCGAAGATGGTTGCATTGCGGCATAGAGCAAAGCGCCCGGTTTGAACAGGCGGGCAAGCGGGATCGTTATCTTGAAGGCGAATGCGGGCCTGGGGGCCGGTCGCGTTCCGTCACTCGGTCGGTTGCGGGCCCGGCGTTGTCCGCTTCCAAAGCCTCCAGCCGAGGGTCATGCCGGCGGCGGCGATCAGGATGGCGGCGGCGCCGACAATCTGGGCGGGATGCAGCCGATGGCCGAAGGCGCCGACGTCGACGAGGATCGCGACCACCGGATAGACGAAGGAGAGCGCCCCTTGCAGATGCGTCGGCAGCTTCTGGATGGCGCCGTACATCAAAATGTACATCAGGCCGGTGTGAACGACGCCAAGCGTGGCCAGCATGGCCCAGCTCCAGGCGTCCGACGGCAGGTGGGAAAGGTTGGCGAAGGGCGCCAGCATGACGACACCGACGCAGACCTGGATGAGCGCGATCAGATGCGGCGGCGTGCCCTTGAGCGCCTTGGTGACGATGGCCGCCACGGCCCAGAAGAAGGCCGCGCCCAGCGCCATCGCGATGCCGGTCGCATAGTCGGTGCCGACGTCGCCGGCATCGGGGCCGGTCCGAACGATCAGCAGCATGCCGGCGAAGGCGATGGCGAGCCAAGCCAGCTTGGTCAGGGTCAGCCGCTCGCCAAGGAAGAGCGCGCCGAAGCCGACCAGCATGAAGGGCTGGGTGTTGTAGACGGCGGTGGCGATCGAGATCGAGGCGCGCGGAAAGGCGCTGAACAGGAGCAACCAGTTGATGACGATGGCGGCGCCGCCGAGCGCGGCAAGCGCGACGACGCGGGGCGTGAGCGTGCCGCGCAGCAGGCCGAGCGCCGCGCAGATGGCCAGCAGCGTCGCCGCGCCGAAGGCGCAGCGCCAGAACACCACGTCGATGGCAGGCTGGCCCGAAAGGACGACGAACCAGCCGATCGTGCCGAGGATCGCCATTGCCGCGGTCATTTCGACCGTGCCGCGCAGTGTATTGCTCATGAAAGGCCTCAAAGAATTTCGAGGCGTCATGATCACAAGCGACCGGGGTCATTTCCATGCTATGAGAAAGATGATATGGCCTATTCACCTAATTAAGTAAGGCAGAAATGGTTTTCATCGTGGAATGTGAAAATGCTCGACGATCTTGACCGGCGCCTTCTCGACATCCTCGTCCGGGATTCCAGGACGTCGCTGAAGGACTTGGCGCAGCAGGTCGGCATGTCGTCGCCGAGCGTTTCGGAGCGGTTGCGGCGGCTCGAGGAGCGCGGCGTCATCCGCGCCTTCACCATCGAGGTCGATCCGGTAGCGCTCGGCTATCCGCTGCAGGCGATCGTGCGCATCCGGCCTCTGCCGGGCAAGCTGCACATCGTGCAGAAGCTGATCGAGGAAACCCCCGAATTCGGCGAATGCGACAAGGTGACGGGCGACGACTGCTTCGTCGCGCGGCTGTTCGTGCGCTCGATCGGCGAGCTCGACCGGCTTCTCGACCGGATCGCCGACAAGGCGGAAACCAGCACCGCGATCGTCAAGGCGCAGCCGATCCGCCGGCGCCCGCCGCCGCTCGGCGTCTGAGCCAAAGCAATCCCAGGAAAAGTGGAAAAGCAGTTTTCCGTTCGGAATTGCGCAAAAGCAATTCGGCGTTTCCGACTCTTGAGGTCACCCGTCCGGCAGGCCGAAGACGGCGCACGATCTGGCGATTCCGCGCAATCGATGTTCGCCGAGCGAGACCACGGGCGTTGATGTTTCCGCCGCGACGGCGCCCGAGATCAGCACGCTCCGTCCAAGCGGCCGGCACAGGCCTTCGAGCCTGCTGACGAGATTAACGGCCGGGCCGATCGCGGTGAAATCCAGCCGGTCGGCCGTGCCGACATTGCCCCACACCATGTCGCCCAGATGCAGCGCCATGCCGAACTGCAGTTCGGGCATGCCCTGTCTGGCACGGACCTGATTGAGCTGCGCCATTCCCGCCCGCGCCGCTTCGACCGCGCGCAACGCCGCCTCGCAAGCCTCCGAAGCCGAGCGCTCGCCGACAGGAAAGATCGCCAGCACCCCATCGCCGATGAATTTCAGCACCTCGCCGCCAAAAGCGTGAACGGCGCCAGCGATGCGGTCGAAGCTGGCGTTGAGCGCCGCCACGACCTGTCCGGCGTCCGTCTCCTCCGACAGGGCGGTAAAGTCGCGCAAATCGCTGTAGAGCAGGACGGCGCGGATCGTCTCACCAACCTCGCGCCGAGAACGGCCGGCCAACACCTGCGCCGCGCTTCGCTGCCCGAGATAGGCCTGAAGCAGGGCCGACAGCGCCGACCTGGCGGCGAGAGCGGCAAGTGGCGCAGCGGCGAAGCGCGCCACCTCGTCCAGTGTGTTCGATTCGTGCTCCGCGAGAGGGCGGACCGCGACCCAATTCAGTTTTGGAGTCTCGGATTGCGCATCCTGACGCCCGGGCCCAACCGGGTAATCGTGCACGACACCGGTTCCCAGTCCCGCCAGCCATTCGCGTCCGAGATCGCCCTCCCCGGCTCCAGGCATCGTGCCGGCGCCAAAACCCAGTGCCTCCATGACGACGCCTGTCTCGGCCCGCCACAGCCAGGCGCGGCGCGTTATGATCGGATGCGGCGCGGCGAGAGTCAGGGCGCCGCCGGCGAGCGGCAACCCATCGTCAACCAGCCGCGCGCCGAGCGTGGCCAGGAAATCATCCGGTTGGACGGCGCCGCCGGCGTGGTCGACCAGCCAGGCGAGAGTTGCTGAAAGCCGCATCGACACGATCATGCTTCGGCGTTCCGTCGCTGTCACCAGCGCGAAATGCCGAAGGCGTTTTTTCTTGAAAGGAAGAGCGATCTGGCTTCGAATCGAATGCGCTGGTCCGGCGCCGTCTGTCGGGCGAGCCATGTTGGCGCGCGCACACCCAGGAGATTTCGATGGCTGAACCCTTGATCGTTCGTCGTGAGGTGCAGATCGCGGCGCCGCCGGCGACGGTCTTCGCCTTCCTGGCAGATCCCGACAAGATCGTGCGCTGGATGGGAACGGAGGCAATGGCAGAGCCCCACCCCGGCGGTCTTTACTTGCTGAATTTGGCAGGAAGGGCCACGGCACGCGGCCAATTCACCGAGGTCGTACCCGTCCACCGCCTTGCCTACAGCTTCGGCTGGGAGGGCAACGACCAGACGCCGCCCGGTTCGAGCCTTGTCGAAATCGATCTGGTCGAAGAGTCCGGCGGAACGCGGGTCAAGCTCACCCATAGCGGCCTTGCCGACCGAGAGATTTGCGACAGCCATGAGAAGGGCTGGACGCACTATCTGAGCCGGCTCGCAATCGCCGCCGCCGGTGGCGACCCGGGACCGGACAAGATGTAGGGCTGCGGCCGCGATTGCCGACAGCCAACGACACCTGCCGCTAGAGATCCAGCTTGTAGCCGATGTGGCTGGCCTTGAAGCCGAGCCGCTCATAGAAGCGATGCGCGTCCGCCCGGCTCTTGTTGGTCGTCAGCTGGACGACCCTGCAGCCGCGCCTGCGGCATTCCTCGACCGCCCATTCCAGCAGCCGCTGCCCAAGCCGCTCGCCGCGCCGGTCGGCGGCGACGCGGACAGCCTCGATCTGGCCGCGCCAGGCGCCTTGCAGCGACAGTCCGGCAAGGTAGGTGATCTGCAGCGTGGCGACGACGCGGCCGCCGTCCGTCATGACAGCGAGGAACTGGTTGGGATCGGCATCGATGGCGGCGAAAGCGTCGCGATAGGGCTTGGCCAGCGGTTGGCTGGCATCCTCACGGCCGCGGCCCAGCGGATCGTCGGCGAGCATGGCGACGATCGCCGGCAGATCGGCTTCCTGCGCGCGGCGGATGCGGATTTCGCTCATGGCAAACCTCGTGCATGGGCCGTGACCTTATGCATGGGCGGCGCGCCGCCGCAAATCCGGAACAGCCGTGTTACGGACAGTTGATCGCGCAAGCTGCCGCCAGGGCACATTGTCTATCGCGGCGCCAGGCATTCTGGTCTATTGCAGGGCTCCCACCCTCCAGCCGTTCTCATCCCATGACAGGCCTGCTCAGCGATCCGTGGTTCTATGCCGCCGCCATTCCGGCGGTCATTCTCGTCGGCCTGTCGAAAGGCGGCTTCGGCGGCGCCGTCGGCTTCGTCGGCGTGCCGCTGATGGCGCTGGCCATGCCGCCGGTGCAGGCGGCCGCCATCCTGCTGCCGATCTTGTGCCTGATGGACATCGTCTCGGTGTGGACGTGGTGGGGCGTCTATGACCGCAAGATGCTGGTCGACATGATGCCGGGCGCGGTGATGGGCATCGGTCTCGGCTGGCTGACGGCGGCGCTGGTCACCGAGGAGATGGTGCGGCTGATCGTCGGCGCGGTCGCGCTGATCTTCGTGCTGCGCTGGCTCTATTTGCAGTTCCGCCACGGCGCCGACCATGCGGCGGCGCCCAACCGGGTGGCCGCCGCCTTCTGGGGCCCCGTCGCCGGCTTCACCAGCTTCGTCGCCCATGTCGGCGGCCCGCCGTTCCAGGTCTATGCACTGCCGATCCGGCTCGATCCGAAGGTGCTGTCGGGCACATCGGCGATCTTCTTCGCCGCCACCAACGCGCTGAAGCTAGTCCCCTATTTCGCGCTCGGCCAGTTCGACACCACCAACCTGACGG
>NZ_RZOS01001139.1:0-667 GCF_004022605.1 Mesorhizobium sp. M4B.F.Ca.ET.089.01.1.1 | reverse complement strand
ACATCTGTTGCAGTGCTTAGGGAAGAACAGCTGAGCGCCCTGCGATTGACGGCGGCCGGCAGACCGCGGCGAACCGCCAATCCGTTCTCCGGCGTCGGCCCTATCACCGATCTCACCCTGGACGAAGTCGGCGCGCGGCCGCTGCGTTTCGAGTTCGAAGCTTGGCTCTACTTGGGTTTCGCGAAGACGAACCAGATGGCGTTCGGGCTAGGCGGTGGCCACAGGATATTCCAGCAGGGCGCCTTCTGATGGCCAGGCAGGCCTCACTCCCCAAGCTTAGTGTTGCTTCCCAACGGGACGGGGATCTGCTGCCCACCTTCGAATTTTTCCGCAAACTCACGGACGCGGCTGCTGCGGAGGTGATGCCGAGGTTTCGCAAGAGGTTGGCCGTCGAAGCCGAGGTCAAACCCGGCCTGCAATACGATCCGGTCATGGAAGCCGACCGAAATGCTGAAAGGGCTATCTGCGACATCATATCGGCCGAGTATCCGATGCACGCGATATTGGGCGAGGAGCTCAGCCCGTCGGGATCCGGGCCGCTCAAATGGGTGATTGACCCGATCAACGGGATGAAACCCTACCTATGCGGGCTTCCGGTCTGGGGAACTCTGATAGGCTTCACCGTCGATGGCCGCTCCGCAATGGGAATGATGAACCAGCCCCATAC
>NZ_RZOS01001138.1:0-667 GCF_004022605.1 Mesorhizobium sp. M4B.F.Ca.ET.089.01.1.1 | reverse complement strand
GCTCAAGAGTTTCAGCCGATCGGGCTGACGAACCAGATCGACCGTGATAGCCTGCTGTGCGGCACAAGCGACAGTGTCTCGGCCTGCAACAAGAAGAAGGCTTTACGAGCGGAACTCGTTGCCTATCTCCAGACGCCCGCGGCAGTCGCAGATATTGACGCTGGCACTCTTGAGCTCCCGGAAAAGTACCTTTCCAAACGCGCCGTTTCCGTTTCGCCCGGCGGTGTCCATCGGGCGCGAAACCAGCCCTTCTGGAAAGCAGCGGACATCGGGAGGAAAGGCCGAAAGTCGGATCAGGAAATCATCTCAGATGACGAACTGTGGGCAGCCCTCAAGCGCTTTGACGAAACGGGGCAGAGGCTCAGCTTCATAAAATCGCCTGAAGATTTTCGTACCCGGCTGAACGACAGCACATGTACGGGCTGCCACCAGACGCGGGCCATTGCCGGTTTCCATTTTCCCGGCGCTGACCGTCAAGGGACTCCCTCAGCGAATTCCGTCTTCCTCCCCGGCTCGCCGCTATTCTTTGGCGATCAGCCACGCCGGACCGAGATCGTCAGCGAAATCGCGAAGCGTCCGTCGGGCAGGTTGTCGACCTACGAGTTGGCGATCGGCTATTCGGCCCGCCCGCTGAACAGGCTGCAGAGCGAGCTGTCCGACACGCAAT
>NZ_RZOS01001137.1:0-668 GCF_004022605.1 Mesorhizobium sp. M4B.F.Ca.ET.089.01.1.1 | reverse complement strand
GACTAGGCAGAGAAGAGCCAGCAACAGGATATGGCCAACCGGAAGCCATGGAGACATCGCGATCAGTAGGGCAGGCCCTGCAAGTCGAGGGACTTCGCCCGATGTGTGCCATCGGTCGCTCTTGACCTTGGAGACAGCCCCGATGCGCCTCGCAAGGCGAGCGAACAGCCATACGCCAGGAACCGCAATGAACAGGGCCCCGATGAACGGGACCAATAAGCCAAGCGTCAAGCCATCACTCGTTCGGTACGCATATGCTCGATGCAGTCGGCAATCGTCTGCCTTGTGCTTCGCAGCGGGCGCCAGCCTGTCATGGTGCTCAGAAGACTCGTATCCGGTACGCGATCATGCGTTACGGCGAACTTCTCGCCATAGACCGCGTTGGAAGACTTCATGACGATCGGCGCGTTCGTGTTGGTCGCCTCAACCACCATCCTTGCGAGATTTCCGATCTGCACTGCCTCGCTGCCACCCAGATTGACCGGCCGTCCTCGCAAGGATCGGCATTGCATGACCAGGAGCAACCCTTCGGCGGCGTCGGTAACATGCAGGAATGCCCGCCTTTGCTCGCCGTCGTCGTGAACGACAAGCGGTTCGCCCCGTAAGGCCGAGTTTACAAATACCGGCAGCACGAGGCCGGTCGCCGAGCGCTGCCGGTATTTGTAAAC
>NZ_RZOS01001136.1:0-668 GCF_004022605.1 Mesorhizobium sp. M4B.F.Ca.ET.089.01.1.1 | reverse complement strand
GGCCGGAACTGTCCTTCTTCAGCCGCTCGCCGATCTCGCGGAAAGCGCTGCGCTCCAGCGTCGACAGACCCTTGTCGTTGGCCGGTTGCCGGTGCTCGGCCAGCCGGATCACCTTGTCTGCAAAACGCCGCTCCGGCTTCGGCACGATGGTCAGCGCCGGCACCTCGCCCTTGAACGGGTCGACTGGCTTCGGCGCCTCCGCGACGGGTTCCTTTACGGCCGGCTCGCTCGCCGCCGGCGACCCGCCATTGGGAACAAGCGCCATGCCGATGGCTTCCGGATCGACGACCGCGTCGCCGGCGCGGGCAACGCCGAAGCCGCGAAAACCCTCGAAGGCGCGGCTGCGGCCGTAGACCGGCAGCGCCGCCAGATCGACCGGTATCTTGAGATCGGTGCCGGCGACCGGCCATAGCACCGAGCGGCCGGACCAGGTGTCGCGGCGTTCGAGCAGGCCGGCGATCTCGCCCGTGGCATCGAGGCCGAAAGTGGTGGCGACGTCCTTGAAGCGGCGTCCGATGACGTCGGCCGCCGGCTTGCCGACGATGTCGGCGAATTCGGGCGACAGCGCGCTGAATTTGCCGTCGGCGTCGGTGCGCCAGACGAAGCGCAGCGGCGGCGCGGAACGATCAATCGTCCGATCGGCGGCCGGCTCCGCCGCTGCGCTTCGT
>NZ_RZOS01001135.1:0-672 GCF_004022605.1 Mesorhizobium sp. M4B.F.Ca.ET.089.01.1.1 | reverse complement strand
GCGCAGCAGCGAACGACAGATGTCTTTCTCCCGTGCAAGCGTGCCGCCGACGAGCGCCGGAGCCTGCGGGCTGGCCAGCAGTTCCCGATAGAGGTCGCGCTCGACTGGCTCCGAGGGCACCTGGGCCACGACGACGGGCCTGTTGGTCACGCCGGTCGACTGGCACAAGGTGGCCGGGTGCGCACGCTCGAACTTGCGGACGATCTTGGTCTTGCCCATGCCGGTGTCGCCATAGATCAGCAGGCACGGCATGCGGTCGCGGCGGATAGGTCAGCAACGCGTTCAGGCGGACAAGTGATGCTTCCGCCTGATCGAAGCCGATCCAGCGATCGGCCTTGATCCAGGCAATGCGCTCTTCGTCGGGCAGCGCGGCATAGCGGCGGTAGCGGTCGTCGAGGTGCTCGAATGTCCCCTCCCCTCTCACGACCATTCCTCCACGGGAAAGAGGGGCACCTTGCTCCAATCAATCGGCCGGTCATCCTCGATTTGCGGAGGCTCGGCCGGAGCCGGCGTGCTTGGCCCCGCCGCGCGAAGCGCGCGGTCGCGCTTCTCGACCAGTTGACGCGCCGCCCTGGTGCGCCTGGTCGCGTCTTCGACCAATGCACGCTGGGCCTCGATGGTCTCGAAGATCAGCTGCTCGTCGACCAGCGCAAGTCCACGCTCCCGCAGGAC
>NZ_RZOS01001134.1:0-673 GCF_004022605.1 Mesorhizobium sp. M4B.F.Ca.ET.089.01.1.1 | reverse complement strand
CACCGGCACGGCGACCGGAACCGTCGTCGAAGCGGGCAGTTCCAATGGCGGCGGCACACCGACAGCGACCGGCGACCTTCTGTCGACCGATGTCGACAACACCACGGACGCGTTCCAGGCCGTCAATTCCGCGACGGCCAGTGCGTCCGGCTACGGCACCTTCACCGTGACATCAGCCGGTGTCTGGACCTACACGCTCGACAATTCGAACCCGACGGTCAACGCGCTCAGCAACGGGCAGCCCTTGAGCGACAGTTTTACCGTCTATTCGGAGGATGGCACCGCAAAGCTGGTCTCGGTCTCCATCACCGGCGCCGACGACGGCCCGCCGCGCTTTGCGCCGACCGATATCCAGCTGACGCCGAGCACAACAACGGATAATCTGAATTTCAATTCCTTCCAGTTCACGGGAACCCTGAGCGCGACCGACTCAGATCCTGGCAGCTTTGTCTACAGCATCACCTCGCAATCGAATACGAACCTGTTTTCGATCAGCGGGAACACGCTCAGCTCGGGAAGCCTCACGACGAACAGCATATCCACCGTGACCGCGCAGGCCACCCAAGTCGGCGACCCGGTCGGGCCCGCATATCAGTACAGCGAGACGTTCCAGATCATAACGGGCAGCAACGGCTTGAACGCGGGAGAAACACTCAACGATCCCAGCAACAAC
>NZ_RZOS01001133.1:0-675 GCF_004022605.1 Mesorhizobium sp. M4B.F.Ca.ET.089.01.1.1 | reverse complement strand
CGACAGCCTCGCGGAGGGTCTATATGGCAAGCGCACATTGTGGTTCGGCGTCCGGCGCGCCGAGTTCATGGATCTTCAGAATGAGGAAGATCGTTGACGATAATCTCTTTATCTGGGCCGATCCACGTATGCTAACCGTCAGCGAAGGGTTATACGAAAAGCTCGAGGCGGTCGGGGGCAAGAACAAGCCTTCGCCCTTCCGTACAACAGGATGCGGCCATCTTATGGGCAATTTCCATCCGGATGCGCTGAAGGTGAGGATGCGCCGCCGAACGGCCGCACCCGCGACGGCAAGCTGACGGACCATGGCCGATCAAGAGCCGACTGCTGTCGAAGATATGAAACCTGAGCACGTGGCGCCCAAGCGCCGGGAAGCCGCTGAGACCGAGAGCAACGGCCACGCGGAGAGCGCTGTATCAGAAGGGTTCATCACGGTCGCCGACCTGCCGCGCGGCCTCTACGACCATGAGGGGCACGTATCCGTGCGAGACCGTGGGCGGCGGCGAATATCACCCGTTTGCCTATGATTTCGACTCCACCCCGATGAGTCTCGACGATCCGAGCGAGCACTGGGAGGAGAAAGTGAAGGTGCTCCATATCGAGAACCGCAACAATGCGATTGAGAGGCTTAAAGCCGAGTACGGCGAACGCCGCCATGCGCAAGTGATCCAGGAC
>NZ_RZOS01001132.1:0-675 GCF_004022605.1 Mesorhizobium sp. M4B.F.Ca.ET.089.01.1.1 | reverse complement strand
TCGCTAGTCCGCGCCAGAAGGCGATCGCCTTCGCTGAAGGCGTGCTCTGGCGATCGCGTTCTAGAAAGAGGACGTTCCACAATACTGCGCTCAAGCAACGCGCTCCTGGCAAGAACTGTGCCCTCGGCGGATCGCCTGCTTCGCGAAAGCGTAATTTGAGCGGCCGGATGACCAGACAGGATTTCAAAGCTCAGACGGTCGCGGTCAAGGCGCGACAGGTCCACCAGTGCGCGCGCGCCAAGGATATGATCGGGCAAAAGGGGATCGGCGCTATCACCGCGCGGCCAGGTTCTGCCCGACAATCCAACCAATCGCATATGCTTGCGTGGTGCTCCCACAAGGTCTGCGGCTCGCGCCCACACCACATGATTGACGGGATCCTTTTCGTCAGCGACGCGAAGCGAGGCCAGGGTCATTTCCATTGCCGCAGCCGGGGCTCGGCGGAGGGCCTCCTGCCAAAGGCCGAGGCTCTTGCCGCGCAGCAGCTGAGTTCCAAGCCTGAGCGCTGATTTCGGACCATCGGCGACGTCCTGCAATATCGGCATAAGGATCGTTGCGAGCACGGCACCGTCAATGGAAGTCAGCCCGTGCAAGCTTCTCGCCCAGTGCTCCGGCTCGAAAAGACCTGCCTCGGACGGGATCGCCTTCATCCAGTCGGTGGCCAGCGTCTCAGAC
>NZ_RZOS01001131.1:0-676 GCF_004022605.1 Mesorhizobium sp. M4B.F.Ca.ET.089.01.1.1 | reverse complement strand
CAACCGCACTGGTCTGCAATACCGACGTGGTTGCCTTCGGCGCCCTAAGCGAAAGCCGCCGGCTTGGGATTCGCATTCCACAGGACATCTCCGTCGTGGGCTTCGACGACGCAGAGTATGCCGCACAGTTGGACCCTCCGCTGACGACGATTGCCGTGCCCGCCGAGGAAATGGGACGCCTGAGCGCCGAGATGCTCCACATGTCGCTTTCCACAGGAGAGTCTCCTCGCTTTGTGCGGCTGGACTCTCAATTGATCGTGAGAAAATCGGCTTGCCCCCCGCGAGGCCTGAAGCAACTGCGCCTCGCCAGCGCCGTGTAGACCATTGCCGCTGCTGCCATGGGAAACATCGCAATGAAGAGGCAAGGCGTGCCCCCTAAGACAGTTCTCCCGGCCCGCCCTTCGGCGATAATCTTCGATTTCGACGGCGTCATCTTGGATTCAGCCGAGATCAAGGCTCAGGCTTTTGCGGAGATCTATTCCGAGAAAGGCGAAGAATGGGCTGCTTTCATCCTGGATTATCAGCGCAAGCATGGAGGCGTATCTCGTCGAGAAAAGTTCAAACATTTTGACAAAACGATGCTCGGCCAGGAACCGACCGAGGAGAGACTTTCTTTCCTGTCACAAAGGTTCACGGATATCGTTTTCAAGAAGTTACTTTCCGCACCTTTCATCCC
>NZ_RZOS01001130.1:0-685 GCF_004022605.1 Mesorhizobium sp. M4B.F.Ca.ET.089.01.1.1 | reverse complement strand
AGGATGCGCAGCTGGCCCGTGAGGTGGAGTTTGCTCTTCCACGCGAGCTGAGCCAGGCGCAAGGCATCGAACTGGCGCGGGACTTCGTGCAGGCAGAGTTTGTCGGCCGTGGCATGGTCGCCGATCTCAACGTGCATTGGGACAGGGCGGGGGAGGGAAGCACTAAACCGCATGCCCATGTCATGCTCACCATGCGCTCAGTGGATGAGAACGGCTTTGGCCCGAAAGTACGCGACTGGAACAGCACTGAAATGGTCGAGCGCTGGCGCGAACGATGGGCCGAGCTTGCCAATGAGCGCCTTGCCGAACTCGATATCGACGCGCGCATCGATCATCGCAGCCTGGAAGCGCAGGGCATCGCCTTGGAGCCGCAAACCCAGATTGGCGCGCCGGCCCAACGCATTGAGGACGGTCACCTCGATGCTGCCGGCATTGAAGCAGATCGCGCCGAACTGCACCGCGAGATCGCGCGTAACAATGGCGTGCGGATCATCGACGACCCCAACTTGGCGCTCGATGCCATCACGCATCAGCAATCGACCTTCACCAGAAAGGACATTGCGAAGTTCGCGCATCGGCACAGCGACGGAATGGAGCAGTTCAACGATGTCATGGGCGCCATCGGCAACGCGCCCGATCTGGTCGAACTTGGCAAGGACGGACGCGGCGAAGATCGCTTCACCAC
>NZ_RZOS01000112.1:0-14456 GCF_004022605.1 Mesorhizobium sp. M4B.F.Ca.ET.089.01.1.1 | reverse complement strand
ACCCTTCGCCGATGCCCGCTGAGGCCAGGCGGATCCTGCTGAAATACCGCGACAAGCAGTTCGGCGGGCAAGCGGAAGCCGGCGGCAACACCACCATTGCCGTCATTGCCACCGACGCCGTTCTGACCAAGGCCGCCGCCAAACGGCTGGCGATTTCGGCACATGACGGCTTTGCGCGCGCCATCTGGCCGGCGCACACGCCGGCAGACGGCGATCTGGTTTTCGCGCTGGCGACCGGCAAGAGCGGCGTCGAGCTTAGCGCCGACGCGGCCCTCGATCTCTACGCCGCCGCCGGCGCCACCATGGCGCGCGCGATCAGCCGCGGCGTGCATGCCGCAACAGCGGCCGAGGGCGATCTGTTTCCGGTGTGGTCGTCGCGCTGAGCCGGCGGATCAGGTGGGATCGGACTTTTCTTCCTCGAAGCTCACCGCGACATCCGAATTGGCAGACAGCCAGACCTTCTTGCCGTCGACCTCGGCGACGAGGCTCAGGGGAATGTAGTGGTGGTGACCCTTGTGCGAGCCCATGCCGCTGTCGGCCTTGGTCAGCTTGATCCGCTGGCCGTCGACCTTGTCGACAGTGCCGATGTGAACGCCGTCGGCGCCGATCACTTCCATATGCTCGCGAATCTTGCTGGTGTCGATCATTGTGGTTCTCCATTGAAGCTGCCGACAACAACAATCGACGGCCGGATTGGATGCATTGCCGCCGGAGGGCACGTCCTGTTCACCATGACGTGATAGGCATGATCCAATCCTGCCGGCTGGAGCGACAAGTCCATGCGAATTCCCGTTCTGATTTGCACATGGCTGCTCGCGCAGCTCGCCACCGTCGCCACGGCCGACGCCGGCGACGTCGCGGAGCTGGAAATCCTCGGCTTCAGCCAGGATGGCGGCGTCTTCGCCTTTGAGGAATTTGGCGTGCAGGATGGATCGGGCTTTCCCTATGCCAACCGCTACTACATCGACACCAGCGGCGACAGCTTTCTCAAGGACACGCCTATCAGGGTGCGCCTCGACGACGAGGCCGCGACGCTCGACCAGGCACGCCTGCAGGCGCGGCAGAAAGGTGAAGCCATTGTCGGCCAGGCGGAACTCGCGGCCAATCGCGGCATCACCGCTGGCTTCAACGCCATAACCGAGCTTTCCGCCGATCCCTACCGCATGGCGGTCAATCCGCGCCCGATATTCTCTCCGGTCGACGAGCCGCTCGAGTTCCGGCTGGACGAAATCCCCTTGAACGACACCGAGGGCTGCCAGAGCCAGGGCGAGATCAACGGCTTTCGCCTGCTGCGCATCGAGGCAAAGGATGGCGGCAAAACGGAACTGGTGCACGAGGACAAGTCCATCCCGAAAAGCCGCGGTTGCCCGAACGGCTACCGCATTGGCGCTGTGCAGACGTTCTCGATGCAGGGCTTGAGCGCCTATGCCGTGCTGATCGCAGTTCGGCAATACGGCTTCGAAGGTCCCGACTTTCGCTGGATCGCGGTGACAGGCCGGCTGTGACACCGCTCTCCCAACCCACGGCGCGCAGTCGCATCGGCGACCATTTCCGGGCCGCCCTGCCCTCGGCCCGCACCGCGTTTGCCGGCGCGCTGGTCTGGGGCCTGACGATGGGCGCCAGCGCGCTCGTCAATCTCCTGCTCTACGACTGGGAGACGCCGGCAAAGATCCGCTTCGTCACGCTCATTTATGCCGCCGGCGGCGCGCTCGCCTTCCCGGTCGGCCTGTTCCTGGCGCGGCTCGTCTCACGCGGCCGGCACTGGGAGGTTGCCTTCGCCGCCGCTTTCGTCGCGCTGCTGGTCGCTACGCTCGCCTTCACCGGTGGATTGTTCGCGCTGCAATACCGCTCCTACTATGCCGAATGGCACGCGCCGGCCTTCACCATCCGGTGGGCGTTCGAGTTGGTGTTCACCATGCTGACGGCGCTCTACCAGTTCGTCGTGCTCGGGATCCGGCTCTATTTTCCGCTGGGATTCATTGCGCTGGTGGCCGCCGGCATCTGGTTTGCGCGGCAGCGGCGTTGAGCATTTCGTCGGCCTCTGTTAGGAGGCGGGCGACAAGCCCCCAAGTCAGGACCGATTGATGATCCCTCGCTATTCCCGGCCGGAAATGGTCGCCATCTGGTCGCCAGAGACCCGTTTCCGCATCTGGTTCGAGATCGAGGCGCATGCCTGCGACGCGCTGGCCGAGCTCGGCGTCATCCCGAAGGAGGCGGCCAGGACGATCTGGGAAAGGGGCGGCGCGGCGAAATTCGACGTCGACAAGATCGACGAGATCGAGCGCGTCACCAAGCATGACGTGATCGCCTTCCTCACTCACCTCGGCGAGTTCGTCGGGCCGGATGCCCGGTTCATCCATCAGGGCATGACCTCATCGGACGTGCTCGACACCTGCCTTGCGGTGCAGCTCACCCGCGCCAGCGACATCCTGCTTGCCGACATCGATGCACTGCTGGCGGCTTTGAAGCGCCGCGCCTTCGAGCACAAGGACACCGTCACCATCGGCCGCAGCCACGGCATCCATGCCGAGCCGACCACGTTCGGCGTCAAGCTGGCGCAGGCCTATGCCGAATTCTCGCGCTGCCGCGAGCGGCTGGTGCATGCGCGGGAGGACATTGCGACCTGCGCCATCTCCGGCGCGGTCGGCACCTTCGCCAACATCGAACCTTATGTCGAAGAGCATGTGGCGCAGAAGCTCGGGCTGAAGCCGGAGCCGGTGTCGACGCAGGTGATCCCGCGCGATCGCCACGCCATGTTCTTCGCCACGCTCGGCGTCATCGCCTCGTCGGTGGAGCGGCTGGCGATCGAGATCCGCCACCTGCAGCGCACCGAGGTGCTGGAAGCGGAGGAGTATTTCTCTCCGGGGCAGAAGGGCTCGTCGGCAATGCCGCACAAGCGCAATCCGGTGCTGACCGAAAACCTCACCGGCCTTGCCCGCATGGTGCGTTCCTTCGCCATGCCGGCAATGGAGAATGTGGCGCTCTGGCACGAACGCGATATCTCGCACTCCTCGGTCGAGCGCATGATCGGACCGGACGCCACCGTGACGCTCGATTTCGCGCTGTCGCGGCTCACCAGCGTCGTCGACAAGCTGCTCGTCTATCCCGACAACATGCTGAAGAACATGAACAAGTTCCGCGGCCTGGTGCACTCGCAGCGCGTGCTGCTGGCGCTCACCCAGGCCGGCGTGTCACGCGAGGACGCTTACCGCCTGGTGCAGCGCAACGCCATGAAAGTGTGGGAACATGGTGCTGATTTCCTTGAGGAATTGCTGGCGGATAGGGAAGTGACCGCAGCGCTCCCCGAAGCCGATATCCGCGAGAAATTCGACCTCGGCTATCATACCAAGCATGTCGACACGATCTTCAAGCGGGTGTTTGGCGAGGCGTGAGGCAAGCGTCCTTCTCCCCGTCACCATACGGGGAGAAGGTGCCGGCAGGCGGATGAGGGGCGGCGCCGACTTCGGCGATGATCGCACCCATAGGCGCTGCGGCTGAACGGACAATCTCGCAAACTTGGCGCTGCCCCTCATTGCCCTGCCGGGCATTTCTCCCCGTATAGTGACGGGGAGAAAGGGGCTGTCGCTAACGCCTCATCACGCCTTGCCGGGAATGGTCCTGATCACCGTGCCCCACGGATCCTCGCTGGACGTCTCGCCGGCCACGTTGTCCGAGCGCATCTCGACCCAGGCGAGACCCGAACGGGCCGGATCGCGGCGGCCGGAGCCGGCGCTGCGCCAGGCATTGGCGCCGATGTGGTGGTGGTAGCCGCCCGACGACAGGAAGACGGCCTGGCCGCCGTATTTCGCCACCGTGTCGAAGCCGAACTCGTCATGCCAGTAGGCTTCGGCATCTTCCGGTCGGCCGACGCGCAGATGCACATGGCCGACGATGGTGTTTTCCGGAGCGCCCTGCCAGCCGGCATCGCCTGCCGGCACGCTGGCAACGACGGCGGGAAGGTTCAGACGCTCGGTCGCCATGGCGATCTTGTCGCCGTCCCATTTCCAGTCCTGCGGGCTACGGTCGGCGTAGATCTCGATGCCGTTACCCTCGGGGTCGGTCATATAGAGCGCTTCACTGACCAGATGGTCCGACGCGCCCTCGATGGCGATCCGGTTGGCCGCGGCGTGGTTGATCCAGCGGCCGAGATCGGCACGACTGGGCAGCAGGAAGGCGGTGTGGAACAGGCCGGCGCTGCGCGGATCGTCGGGCTTTGCCGCGGCATCGGGCTCGAGCACCAGCAGCGGCCGGTTGGCGGCGCCGAGCGTGATCACGCCATCGGCGCGGCTCAATTCCTGCAGGCCGACAACGGCGCGGTAATAGGCGGCGAGCCCTTCGGCATCGCGCGCCTTCAGGCCGACGCGCGACACGCTGACCGGCGTGGTCGCGGCAAAAGGCAATTCACTCATCATCGTCTCCGTTCGGGCGCCCGCCGAAACTCCCAAAGCCAGGAGCCCCGCGCCGCCGATCATCCTACGTCGTGTCAGCCCCGAAATCCGGTCCTTCACGGCCATCTTGTCCTTGCCACAAATCGTCGATCTCGATCGTTCACACAAGAGAGCAAGGAGCGAACATGGTGTTCACTAAATTGATCGTGACCGTCGTTCGGCACGGTTGCGCGAAAGGGCGGCGCTCGCTACATGCGCGCCATGAAAGTCAAGGACGCAGATATCCTCATCGTGCCGGGCTACACCAATTCCGGCCCCGAACACTGGCAGACCCGCTGGCAGTCGAAACTGTCGACGGCGCGCCGGGTCGAGCAGGCGGAGTGGTCGAAGCCGGTACGCGAGGACTGGACCGCGAATGTGGCCAGGGCGGTCAACGAGGCCGAGCGGCCCGTGGTGCTCGTGGCGCATTCGCTTGGCGTGGCGGCGGCGGTACAGGCCATCCCGCAGTTCCAAAGGCCGGTGGCCGGCGCCTTCTTCGTTGCGCCGCCCGACGTCGCCAATCCGGAGATCAGGCCGCGGCACCTGATGACCTTCGGCCCCTATTCGCGCGAGCCGCTGCCCTTTCCGTCGATCGTGATCGCCAGCCGCAACGACCCGTTCTGCGCCTTCGACGTCGCCGAGGATATTGCCGGCGCCTGGGGCTCGCTGTTCATCGATGCCGGGGATGCCGGCCACCTCAACGCGGATTCCGGCTTCGGCCCCTGGCCTGAAGGCTCGATGACCTTCGCCAAGTTCCTGACGGAATTAAGGGAACCCTGAGCTGTAGCCGCTCGGTGGCGCTCAGGATCCGATGGAATCGCGCATGCTCTTCAGCAGGGTCTTGGCGCCCAACGAAATCAGCGTGTGGTCCGAGCCCATGGCGAGCAGCCGGTAGCCCATCGCCACGACGCGACCGGCAACCGCCGGCTCGATGACGTAGATGGCGGCGTGCTTGCCGGCCTTGCGCGTGCGCTCGGCGATCGAGGCTACCGTCTCCATCATGCTTTCCAGCGTCGAATTGACGGTGGTGCCGTTCGACCAGGCGATCGAGAAATCCGACGGGCCGACGAAAATGCCGTCGATGCCGGGTGTCTCAATGATGCCGTCCAGCGCCTCGAACGCCGCCCGCGTCTCAACCATCGCAAACGCCATGGTGCGCTGGTTGGTGTCGCGCAGCCATTCGGCATGATCGCCCCTGCCGTGGCGCGGAAAGGCATAGGTCGGCCCCCAGGACCGCTCGCCGACCGGTGGATATTTCATCGCGGCGGCGAATAGCCTGGCGTCGGCCACGGAGTTCACCATCGGCGCGATCACCGCCTCGGCGCCGAAATCGAGCGCCCGGCTCGCCATGTCGAAGCGGCCGACCGGAATGCGAACCAGCGCCGGCTTGTTGGCGGCCAGCACCGGCACCAGGCCGCGCAGCACGCTGTCCTCGTGATGGCCGCCATGCTGCATATCGAGGGTGACGGCGTCAAAACCCTGCTTGGCGATGATCTCGACCGTCAGCGCATCCGGCACTCCGGACCATGCGGTGAACAGCGTTTCATCCGCCGCCAGGCGTGACTTCAGGGACATCGGCTCTTCCTTGTTACCTCGTTAACAATCGCAGTTTCGGCTGGAAGCCGCGACAAGGCAAAGAAAAACCGCCCGACTGAGGCGGGCGGTCGATTGGTCCAGCCAGAGCATGATGCCGAAAAGCGTGAAGCGGTTCTCGGACGACATCATGCTCATGAAAGATCAGGTGTTCTTGATCTGCTCGATAGCCTCGGCCATCAGTTCGTCCATGGTGCGGCGGATCTGGTGGTCGGACTGGGCAACGCCAGCGTCGTCGAAATCCTTGCGGATCTTGCGGAAAACGTCGTGGTCGCCGGCTTCCTCGATGTCGGCGACGACCACCTGCTTGGCATAGGCCTCGGCATCGTCGCCGGATTTGCCGAGCTTCTCGGCGGCCCACAGGCCGAGCGCCTTGTTGCGGCGGGCAGAGGCCTTGAAGCGAAGCTCCTCGTCGAAGACGAATTTGCGCTCGAAGCCCTCTTCACGGTCTTTCATGCTGCTCATGGCATCCCTCCGGTCAAATCCGATTCGCTTAGGCGTAAATCATGTGTGTTCCCGAAGCACAAACCAAAAGGCCGCGGGCCGGTCAATATGCTACATCACTTGCTGCGCTGCGGCATTTCATTCCCGAAAGCGGTTGATTCGAAGGATTTGCCGATTGAGCAAACAATGCGATTGGGATAGACACCGGCATTGAACACCGCCGTTGCCATACTAATTTAGGCAGACGGACAGGAACTGGTCGTTTGCCGCCTGCCCGGAAATCCAGAGAAAAAATCAGATGAAAAATCGCCGCCGCATTTATGAAGGCAAGGCCAAGATCCTCTATGAGGGACCTGAGCCGGGGACGCTGATCCAGTTTTTCAAGGACGATGCGACCGCCTTCAACAAGAAAAAGCATGAAGTGGTCGATGGCAAGGGCGTGCTCAACAACCGCATTTCCGAGCACATCTTCAACCATTTGAATCGCATGGGCATTCCGACCCATTTCATCCGCCGGCTCAACATGCGCGAGCAGCTGATCAAGGAAGTCGAGATCATTCCGCTCGAAGTGGTGGTGCGCAACGTCGCCGCCGGCTCGCTGTCGAAGCGCCTCGGCATCGAGGAAGGCACGGTGCTGCCGCGCTCGATCATCGAATTCTACTACAAGGCCGACGCGCTCGACGACCCGATGGTGTCGGAAGAGCACATCACCGCCTTCGGCTGGGCGAGCCCGCAGGAGATCGACGACGTGATGGCGCTGGCCATCCGCGTCAACGACTTCCTCTCCGGCCTGTTCATGGGCGTCGGCATCCAGCTCGTCGACTTCAAGATCGAGTGCGGCCGCCTGTTCGAGGGCGACATGATGCGCATCGTCGTCGCCGACGAGATCTCGCCCGACTCCTGCCGGCTGTGGGACGTGGCCACCCAGGACAAGCTCGACAAGGACCGCTTCCGCCGCGACATGGGCGGCCTGGTCGAAGCCTATCAGGAAGTCGCCCGCCGCCTCGGCATCATGAACGAGAACGAGCCGCCGCGTCCCACGGGTCCGGTGCTCGTCGCGTCGTCCGAGCCGCCCAAGGGCATGAAGCACTAACTGCCAAACCGGGCTTGCCGGTAACGGCGAGCCCGGCGCCAGCCTTACTGATTTCTCAGGAGTATCGATGAAAGCCCGTATCACCGTCACCCTCAAGAACGGCGTGCTCGACCCGCAGGGCAAGGCGATCGAGCATGCGCTGTCCGGGTTGGGCTTTGATGGGGTCGGATCGGTGCGCCAGGGCAAGGTGTTCGACGTCGAACTGGCCGGGACCGACAAGGCCAAGGCCGAAGCCGATCTCAAGGCCATGTGCGACAAGCTGCTGGCGAACACGGTGATTGAGAACTACGCGGTGGAGATCGCCTGACAATGAAATCAGCCGTCGTCCTTCTGCCTGGCCTCAACCGCGACCGCGACATGATCGCGGCGCTGACCAAGATTTCCGGACAGGCGCCGGCAACCGTTTGGCAGACCGACACCGAAATCCCCGACGTCGACCTGATCGCCATTCCCGGCGGCTTCTCCTTCGGCGACTATCTGCGCTGCGGGGCGATCGCGGCGCGCATGCCGGTGATGCGGGCGGTGGCAGAAAAAGCGGCCAAGGGTGTCATGGTGATCGGCGTCTGCAACGGCTTCCAGATCCTGGTCGAGGCCGGCCTGCTGCCCGGCGCGCTGATGCGCAACGCATCGCTGAAATTCGTCTGCCGCCAGGTGAAGCTCGAGATCGCCAACGCCAACACCATGTTCACGCGCCGCTATCAGCCGGGGCAGATCATCCGCTCGCCGGTGGCGCATCACGACGGCAACTATTTCGCCGACGCCGAGACGCTCGCCCGCCTCGAGGGCGAGGGACAGGTGGTGTTCCGCTATGCCGAAGGCACCAATCCCAACGGCTCGATCAACGACATTGCCGGCATCATCAGCGAGAAGGGCAATGTGCTCGGGCTGATGCCGCACCCGGAAAACCTGATCGAGGCGGCGCATGGCGGCAGCGACGGCCGCGCGCTGTTCGAAGGCGCCCTTGGCATCGCCGCTTGATTATCTTCTAGGACATTCCTTTCGGAACGCGGGGGCGGCCTGACCATGAGACTGACGATTGTTCGCCTTGCTCTCCTGGCTGCCGCCGGGCTTGCGCTCGCCTCCTGCCAGTCGAGCCCGAAGAACACGCCGGCGCCCTCGGGCAAGAGCGCCTCGCTGCTCGCCATGGAGCAGGTGGCGATATCGGCGCATAAATGCTGGATCGCCAGCAAGGACCCGGCCTTCAAGCCCTACCAGATGGCCAATGAGCTGAATTCGTTCAGCGGCACGCCGCGCTTCCTGCTGGTGCCGGCCAAGCATTATGGCGGCAAGCCGCTGCTGGTTGTGCAGGCGCAAGGCAATTCCAGCCGCATCGACGTGTTCGGCCCGCTGATGGCCGACCCGCTCGGCGCGCGCATCGGCTCCGATATCGCCCGCTGGCAGGCGGGCAACCCGTCCTGCGCGGCCGCCGCCTGAGGCGATGGGCCGATTCCTGCAGAAGGCGGGACTGATCGTCGGCCTGATCGGGCTCGTCCTGCAGGCTTGCATCACCATCGCGGCGTCGATGCAAGCCGGCCGCGGCTTCCTCGGCTCGGTCGTGTTCCTGTTCAGCTTCTTCACCATCCTGACCAATATCGGGGCGGTGCTGGTGCACACGTCCCTGTTGTCGCCGTCAGGCTAGGCGTGGTTCCCGGCCTTTGCCGGATCGCGGCTGCGGGCGGGCGTGGCGGTGGCGATCAGCCTCGTCTTCATCGTCTATGCGACGGTGCTGGCGCGGCTGTGGCAGCCGCAAGGACTGTTCCTGCTCTGCGATATCCTGCTGCACTATGTGACGCCGGCGCTGTTCGTGCTGTGGTGGCTAATCGCCGGCGCCGACGGCACCACGCGCTGGCGCGACATCTCCTGGTGGATGGTCTACCCGCTCGCCTATCTGGCCTATGTGCTGCTGCGGGCGCCGATCGCCGGCGAAGTCCCCTACCCGTTTCTCAGCGTGGAGAAGAACGGCGCGGCCAGCGTCGCCGTTTCGGCGCTGGCCACAACCGGACTGTTTCTGCTCTTGTGCGTCATCGCCGTCTTCGCCGATCATTGGGTTGCCCGGCTGCGGAAATAGTGTTCGGCGCCGTCCCAATCCTTCGACGGCGTGAATTCAATCCCAGAACGGCCGGAGGCCTTCGCGATGCGCATCGCAGCGCGAGACGCCGATATCCTTGAGCTGCTCGTCCGTCATCTCCAGCAAGGCCAGGCGGCCGCGGCGGCGATCCAGTATCCGGTCAATCTGCCTCATGACGGAGCCGAGCACAAATACGAGGCGATCCACGAAGCCATTGCGAGTCCGTGACTTCGTGCGCCCATCCAATCCGGTGCCGATGTAATGAATTGTGTCGGTTGTATCCATCTTCGTTCTACCTTGTCTCGATTGTATCCTATCAATCGTAGACTTCATATGGATTGACTCATCGTGCGGCACAATATAGAAAATTGTCACCATGACAAATTGGCTTCCAGACCTCTCTTCCGGTTCAGGCCCGCTGTATCAGCGTCTTGCTGACAGCATTGAATCAGATATCGACAAGGGCATCATCGATGTCGGTGCAAAACTGCCGCCGCAGCGTGACCTCGCTTATGACATCGGCGCCACCGTCGGTACGGTCGGCCGCGCGTATCAGTTGCTGCGCGAACGCGGCCTGGTCAGCGGCGAGGTCGGACGCGGAACCTATGTGCTTGCGCAGCGCGCCGAGAACCCGAAGGTCGAGCTGGAGCCTGCCGCGCAAGGAACGCGCCCCTTCGATGCACCGAGCGGCAAGCTGCGCTTCGACAGCACCGCCGCGCCCGATGTCGGTCAAGGCGCAATCATTGCCGAAATTCTGGCCCGCACGGCTGAGGACCATCCCCACGACATTTCGAGCTACACGAGGGATTTTCCGGAGCGCTGGTACGAGGCGGGAAGCCGCTGGCTGTCGCGCAATTCCTTCCGCCCTTCGCCCCATTCAATCGTGCCGACGCTTGGCACTCATGCGGCGGTGATGGCGGCGATCGCGGCGCTCACCATGCCTGGCGACTATGTCGTCTTTGAGCATCTCACCTATTCGCAGATTTCGCGCAGTGCCGGCCTGATCGGGCGCCGAACGGCACTGGTTGCGACCGACAACGAAGGCGTCGACCCCGAGGATTTCGAACGCGTCTGCGCGCAGAAGCATCCCAAGGTAATGTTCCTGATGCCTACAGCGAAGAACCCGACCTTGGTGACGATGCCAGCGGAGCGGCGGCAGGCGATCGCGCAGATCGCGCGCGAATACAATGTGGCGCTAGTCGAGGACGATCTTTATGGCGATCTGACCGACGATCCAACGCCGTTGCTGGCCGAATATGCCCCCGAGCGCACGATTGTCGCCGGAGGCCTGTCGAAATCGGTTGCCGCCGGCGTGCGCGGCGGCTGGCTTTCCTGCCCGCCAGCCTATCGCCATCGCATCCGCGTCGCGCACAAGATGATGACCGGCGGCCTGCCCTTCCTGCTGGCCGAGGTCGGCACCAGGCTGGTGATGTCCGGCCAGGCTGGCGATATCCGCAGGCGCTGCATCGCCGAGATCCAGGCGCGCATCGCCATCGTGCGCGAGACGCTTGAAGGCTTCGACTTCGAGGCGAGAGACAATGTCCCCTTCGTCTGGCTGACCTTGCCGGACCCGTGGCTCTCCGGCACGTTCAAGAATGCCTGCCTGGCGCAGGGCGTGCTCATCGACGATGAGGACGAATTCAAGGCAGGCCGCTCCGAACAGGTCTTCCATGGCGTGCGCTTCGGCGTCTCACAACCGCGGCAGGATAAGGATGTCGCCGGTGGCGTCGCGGTGATCCGGCGCCTGCTCGATGAAGGCCGCGCCGGCTACGACAGTTTTTCCTGAGCTCGGCCACGCCTGATCCCGCAGCCTCCGCCACCTTGTGGCTTTCCGCCGTTTTTCGTCAATCTATGGGGTGTATCGGACTCAAGCTTGCGATAAGAGGGGACTCGAATTCCCCTCTCCCACGGATAAAAATCGCCGCCCATGACCATCTCCAATTCCGTGCCGATCACCCCGGAACTCATTGCCGCGCACGGGCTGAAGCCCGACGAATATCAGCGCATCCTCGATCTGGTCGGGCGCGAGCCGAGCTTCACCGAACTCGGCATCTTCTCGGCGATGTGGAACGAGCATTGCTCGTATAAATCCTCGAAGAAGTGGCTGCGTACCCTGCCGACGACCGGACCGCAGGTGATCCAGGGACCGGGCGAAAATGCCGGCGTGGTCGACATCGGCGACGGCGACTGCGTCGTCTTCAAGATGGAGAGCCACAACCATCCTTCCTATATCGAGCCGTATGAGGGCGCTGCGACCGGCGTCGGCGGCATATTGCGCGACGTCTTCACCATGGGCGCAAGGCCGGTGGCGGCGATGAACGCGCTGCGCTTCGGCGCGCCGGACCATCCCAAAACCCGGCACCTGGTGGCCGGCGTCGTTTCCGGCGTGGGCGGCTATGGCAATTCGTTCGGCGTGCCGACAGTCGGCGGCGAAGTCAATTTCGATCCTCGCTACAATGGCAACATCCTGGTCAATGCCTTCGCAGCCGGCCTTGCCAAGACGGATGCCATCTTCCTGTCCGAGGCCAAGGGCGTCGGCCTGCCGGTCGTCTATCTCGGCGCCAAGACCGGGCGCGACGGCGTCGGCGGCGCCACCATGGCCTCGGCCGAATTCGACGACAAGATCGAGGAGAAACGGCCGACCGTGCAGGTCGGCGACCCCTTCACCGAAAAATGCCTGCTCGAAGCCTGCCTGGAGCTGATGGCGTCCGGCGCGGTCATCGCCATCCAGGACATGGGTGCCGCCGGCCTGACCTGCTCGGCCGTCGAGATGGGCGCCAAGGGCGATCTCGGCATCGAGCTCGATCTCGACAGGGTGCCGGTGCGCGAGGAGCGCATGAGCGCCTATGAGATGATGCTGTCGGAAAGCCAGGAGCGCATGCTGATGGTGCTGCGCCCCGAGAAAGAGAAAGAGGCCGAGGCGATCTTCCACAAATGGGGTCTCGACTTCGCCATCGTCGGCAAGACCACGGACGATCTGCGCTTTCGCGTCATCCACCAGGGCGACGAGGTCGCCAATCTGCCGATCAAGGATCTCGGCGACCAGGCGCCGGAATATGACCGGCCCTGGGTCGAACCCAAGAAGCCGGCGCCGCTCGCCGCAAACGATGCGCCCAAGGCGGATGTCGCGGACGCCTTGCTGGAGATGCTTGGCGGGCCCGACCTCTCCTCGCGCCGCTGGGTATGGGAGCAATACGACACGCTGATCCAGGGCAATTCGCTACAGCTTCCCGGAGGCGACGCCGGCGTGGTGCGCGTCGAGGGCCACGCAACCAAGGCGCTCGCCTTCTCATCGGACGTGACGCCGCGCTATTGCGAGGCCGATCCCTACGAGGGCGGCAAGCAGGCGGTGGCCGAATGCTGGCGCAATCTGACCGCCACCGGCGCCTTGCCGCTCGCGGCCACCGACAACCTCAATTTCGGCAATCCGGAACGGCCGGAGATCATGGGCCAGTTGGTTGGGGCGGTGAAAGGCATTGGCGATGCCTGCCGCGCGCTCGGCTTCCCGATCGTCTCCGGCAATGTCTCGCTCTACAACGAAACCAATGGCCGCGGCATCCTGCCGACGCCGACCATCGGCGGTGTCGGGCTGATCGCCGACTGGTCGAAGATGGCGCGCATCGGCTTTGCCGGCGAAGGCCAGATGATCGTGCTGGTCGGCGCGCCGGCGACCTGGGGCAGCCATCTCGGCCAGTCCGTCTATATGCGCGACATCCACGGCCGCAGCGACGGCCCGCCGCCGCCTGTCGACCTCGAACATGAAAAGCGCGTCGGCGACCATGTCCGCGCGCTGATCGCCTCCGGCGTTGTCACCGCCGCGCACGACCTTTCCGATGGCGGCCTTGCCGTGGCGCTGGCCGAAATGGCGATGGCGTCGGGCATCGGCGCCACCATCCCCGGCCTCGTCGGCACCGATCCGATCCCGGTGTTCTTCGGCGAGGACCAGGGCCGCTATCTGCTGACGCTGTCGATCGATCCGCAAAGCAAGGAATGGGACGCCATCCGCGAGGACCAGGGCAAGCTGGGCATCTTCGCGCCCTGGATCGGCTCGACCGGCGGCCGCGACCTGAAACTCGGCGAAGCCCGGGCGATCCCCGTGAGCGAATTGACCGCCGCCCACGAATCCTGGTTTCCTCGCTTCATGGCAAACGAGGTCGTGGACCCGTAATATTGTGCTCGGGACGGCGTTCTGGTCGCCTTTGGAGTGGTGCATCCGCCGTCCCGGCCATATCTATGAGCCCTCAGTACCTGATAGGGAAAACCCGCATGGCAATGGACGCGCACGACATCGAACGGCTGATCAAGGAAGGCATTCCGGACGCCAAGGTGACGATCCGCGACCTGGCCGGCGACGGCGATCACTACGCCGCTGAAGTGGTGGCCGAGAGTTTTCGCGGCAAAAGCCGCGTCCAGCAGCACCAGATGGTCTATGACGCGCTGAAGGGCAATATGGGCGGCGTGCTGCACGCGCTCGCCCTGCAGACCAGCGTTCCGGACTGAGTCCCCTCAGATCTTCACCAGCATCGCCGTCACGTACATGAAGCCGATGCCGGCGGCCAGTCCGGCCATTGCGCCCGGCGCAAGCAGTGCGCGTGTGCCGTCGGGGCGCTGGCGAAGCTGCATCGACACGAGCTCGACGATCACCTGCAGGATCGCTCCGGCGCCGACCGCCAGCGCCAACGCCGACCATTGCGGCGCATAGGCGAGGCTGCCGATCCACAGGCCGATGACGGCGGGGCCGCCGGCCAGCAGCGTCAGCGCGGCAAAGGTCCTGAGCGGCGGACGCTGCTTCAGGATCGGCGCGGCGATGCCGATACCCTCGGTGATGTTG
>NZ_RZOS01001129.1:0-685 GCF_004022605.1 Mesorhizobium sp. M4B.F.Ca.ET.089.01.1.1 | reverse complement strand
GTACCAACGCAGCGACATGCAGGAGAGCCCGGCGTCGATCTTCTCGATCTCGGCGGTCTTCAAAGGCACGACCTTATAACTCGCCTTTTCGAGCATCTCGATGGTGCGAGGGTAGTCCGCGCTGACCATGACGATGTCGTTGACGCGCAGCACGTTCGCCGCAGGCTCCTCGCCTTCCGGGACGATAATCTGGCGGAATTCCTTGAACACGGAAGCGTTCGCGAGTGCGGCAGTCGAAATCACGGTTTCGTCGTCGACCAGCGAGGAGACCGTCTTAAAATGCAGAACCCCTTTGGGGGTCTCAGCAATCTGGGCCTTTCCACCGAGTCGCTCGATGCAGGAGACAAGTGCCTCTGCCCCTGCCTTGTCGGTGCGCGCGGATAGGCCTACCAAGATGCCCTTTGGAGTGTACATCACATCCCCGCCGTCGGCTTGCCCCGGGGCAGGGAGTTCGAGCACGGTGTCGAACATCTCGCGCAGGGTCGGCGCGATCTGCGCGGTCTCCTCCACCCGGCTTGGCGTGCCGGGACGGAGCAGGATGGCGCCCCCGGCGAAGACGAGCGCCGGATCTTCGACAAACATGGAGTCCGGAAATGCCTCAAGAGGCGGAAGGACGGTCACCTCAACACCTGCTTGCCGCAAGGCGGCAACATATGCGTCATGCTCACCCTTTACGCCTTCATAG
>NZ_RZOS01001128.1:0-686 GCF_004022605.1 Mesorhizobium sp. M4B.F.Ca.ET.089.01.1.1 | reverse complement strand
TTCCTCGGTACTCGCGGTCCATCACCAGCGGAGCGATATCAATCTTACAATCGTCCGCATAGGTGATCGTGACGCAGTAATCATAAACGACTGTCTTGTCGGCATATCGTCCGCTCTCAAGGAAAACGCGCCCGAGGTCCTTCACGTATTGAGCGGCACTCCAGCCATCGACCGGCCGAACCCTGACGAGCAGATCGGCGTCGAATTCTCCGCCATCCACCGGGCGGATGATAGTGTCGTGCGCCCAAGAGCCCTGCTCGATGAAGGTGGAGATTGTCGGTTCCCAGTCGGATGCTCGAAGAAAGCTATTAATCGTCTCCGCTCGGTCCTCAAGCAGTGTAATACGGGTTTGATTGAGATTGACGGTATCGGATAGAAAGTTTTTGAAGTCATTTACAAGTTTCACACTGCCCCCTCTTGATATGTGCTAGTCCCCAATGGCTGTCGAAACGCTCACGTTCCCCGACGGACTCTCATTGGCGGAAGGAGAGGTACGGAAAGCCAAGGAAACAGCCGCTCGGGTTTGCGAACACGAACGAGATAATCTGCTTTACACGACCGAGAGTGAAAATAAGAATTTAACTCTCACACGGGGACGAATGCTTTTGGATAGATTGCGAGAAACCGATGCGTAGCACGCGTGCGGTGACCAAGCCGAACACGTATTATGGCGTCCATGGTAATGT
>NZ_RZOS01001127.1:0-686 GCF_004022605.1 Mesorhizobium sp. M4B.F.Ca.ET.089.01.1.1 | reverse complement strand
CTTGGCACATCGCATGGCAAGAACAATCTTCGCCGTCCTCAGATTGAGCCGCCCTTGACGTCAATATGCTGCCCAAGCCTCAGCGGGCACTCCGAATCCGCTCGGGCCAGCCAGTTCGCGCGCTCAGCCTCGGTAAGCGAATTCCACACTGCATACCGGCGATTTCGTCAGCAGTCGGACCCCGGTTCGGTTCGTCTGTCATTTTCTTATCCGCGCATAAGACTCGAGTGCCGGAGGCCCAGAACTATCAGAACGGCCACAAGCCGCCCAGAAAAGCCAGCATTTCGATGCTCCACTGCATGAAGTTTTGGTACCAGCCAAACACCGTTTCATAGGCAACCTGAAGTGCGCCCAGGAAGAAAACGAAACAGATGACGATCGCAAATACCTTGCCAAATCCCTCGTCACCCCTCGGGTCGCGGCTCTGATAAACGTAATCCTGTCGATTAAACATATGGTCTATTAACGGTCCCGGTCGTCGCGGTCGCGTTCCCTTCTTTCTAATTCCTCCCGCTCCAACTCCTCGAGGCGAGGAATATGCTGTTGCGCCCGATCTGTCCGCGTCGTTTCATCGCCTCGTTGTGCGGCCTCCTTGTCCCTGGTTACCTTATCCTGCAGCCGATTTGTAGCATCTAGGGTCGACGCCAGCTCGTGAGCCTGCTCGGCCGGTTCGTCCGGCCGGCGCT
>NZ_RZOS01001126.1:0-687 GCF_004022605.1 Mesorhizobium sp. M4B.F.Ca.ET.089.01.1.1 | reverse complement strand
ATCTCAACCTGATCAACATCCGCGACGGCGGCGTCAATGGCGTCAAGCTGGCCTGGAGCGAAGGCGAGACGCAATATGAGGTCGAGAAGGGCGTCGAGGTGTATGAACGGTTGAAGAGCAATCCCGGCATCGCTGCCTGGAATCCACTCTCGGTCGGCATCGCCTATGCCATGATCGATCGCATCACCGACGACAAGGTGCCGCTGATCACCATCAACCACGGCCGCACAGACACGACCGACGGGCGGGTGTTCCCTTACGTCTTCCCGCTGCTGCTCAATCCTTACAGCGAGACCTCCGGCATCGTGAACTACATCGCGTCCAAGGAAGGAGGCCTCGACAAGCTCAAGGGCAAGAACATCGTCGTGCTCTATCACGGCTCGCCCTATGGGAAGGAGACGATCCCGATCTATGAGCTGCTGTCGCAGAAATACGGCTTCGAGCTGTCGCAGATCGAGGTGCCGCATCCCGGCAACGAGCAGCAGGCGCAGTGGCTGACCATCCGGCGCGAGCATCCTGACTATGTCGTGCTGCGCGGCTGGGGCGTGATGAACCCCGTCGCCTTGAAGACCGCGCAGAAGACAGGCTTCCCGGCCGATCACATCATAGGCAATGTCTGGTCGAATTCCGAAGAGGATGTCATCCCCGCCGGCGATGCCGCCAAGGGCTATACGGCCATCACCACCC
>NZ_RZOS01001125.1:0-688 GCF_004022605.1 Mesorhizobium sp. M4B.F.Ca.ET.089.01.1.1 | reverse complement strand
GCTGTCGATCAATAGTGAATTCGCGGACAAGCTGACTGCGGCCGCCTCGGCCGGGTTCAGCGGGATCGAGATCGGTGAGCAGGATTTTCTCAGCCATGGCGGCACCACGGCCGAGATGGGGCGGATGGTCCGCGATCACGGCCTGACAATCGACCTGATCGTCCCCGTCGTGGATTTCGAGGGCATGCCCGAACCGCTGCGCCGCAAGGCCTTCGACCGGATCGAGCGTCGCTTCGACATGATGGCCGACCTCGGCACCGACCTCTTGTTGATCGCTTCGACCACCCGTCCCGAGGCTCTGGGCGGGGTAGACCGGATGGCGGCGGATTTCGCCGAACTGGGCGCGCGGGCGGCGGCTCGGGGGCTGCGCATCGGATACGAGGCTCGGGCCTGGGGACTTCACGTTTCGGATTGCCGCGACGCCTGGGAGGTCGTACGCCGGGCCGCACATCCGGCGGTTGGGCTGGTGCTCGACAGCTTCCACATCCTCGCGCGCGGGATTTCGCCAGAAAGCATCCGGGCCATCCCTGGCGACCGGATCTTTCATGTCCAGCTTGCCGATGCGCCGAGGATTGCGATGGACCTCGACTACAAGTCGCGTCACTTCCGCTGCCTGCCCGGCGAAGGAGACCTGCCCCTCGGTGATTTCTTGCGGGCCGTCGCGGCGACCGGTTATGCCGGGCCTGTC
>NZ_RZOS01001124.1:0-689 GCF_004022605.1 Mesorhizobium sp. M4B.F.Ca.ET.089.01.1.1 | reverse complement strand
AGGTATTCCATCGCGCTCTGGGTGGCGGCGTAGTTGTCAAAGCCGATACAGGGCACGATCTCTTCGGGGATATACGAGTAGGTCGTGACGACCGGTATATGCGGCTCCTTCAGGTAGCGCACCAGTGCCGGATCCTCTATCGCCCCAACCAGCAGCAGCGCTTCGGCGCCGCGATCGACCAGCGTCTTGACCTTCTCGAACACGTTGGCGTGCTCGAAACCTGTCGTGGCGACAATCGTGATGTAGCCATGCTGAGCGAACGTATCCTGGAAGTGATTGATCATCTTTGCAAAGATAGCGTAGTCGAGGGTGGGAATGGCGGCCCCGACAATGTGTGTCTTACGCGACCGAAGCGCCTTGGCGGCAGGATTGGCGGCGTAACCGAGGCGTTGCGAAATCGCCAGCACACGCCGGCGCACATCCTCGCTGACGAGATCGGGCAGGTTGAAGGCTCTCGACACTGTCGCGACAGATACGCCCGCCTCCCGGGCGACATCGAACACGCCAGCTCGTTTCTTGAGCTTTGACTGTTTCGTCTTTTTACCGGGCATACGCCGCCACCGTGATCGTTGGTTTCACCGACCTTCAGCCTTTGTCTTCGACTTCGCCCGGCTTGACAAGTCATAAAGCGCTTCAGGTGAAATCGTTTTCATATTTCAAGATTGGCGCTTGACAAGGGGGTGCTGGGT
>NZ_RZOS01001123.1:0-690 GCF_004022605.1 Mesorhizobium sp. M4B.F.Ca.ET.089.01.1.1 | reverse complement strand
ATGGAAGGGCCGACACCCTCGAAGAGCGGCTTGGGTTGAAGCCGCTGGTTGGCCAGCGCATTGCGCCGATCATCATCTTCGCCGCCAGCATCGAACATCACCTGGAGCGGCGTTGTGGAAGCTCAAGGGCGTCAATCCAAAGGGCATTCGACCCGAGACCGACGCGAAGATGATCTCTGATTTGATCCGGATGCTTGAAACATTCGCGTCAACCGCTGCCAGCGGGAGACGAGCGCACCCTTCTTCAGACATGGTCCAATGCGGCCAGTCTTGCATTTGCGATCAGGAATGACATCGCTCATGGCGTGCCACCAACTTGGGCGAGAACGCGCAAGAGACCGTCCAGCGACTATTGGGCCGACGATCACTCTCTCGATCTCGTTCGTCACGCCTTCGCGGTTCTACTGCGCGTCACTGTTGGCGTTTCGACAGAGAAGATGCCGTTGATCGAGCTTGCGAACCCTTCTTTGCTACGTGCCCTCCGCCGCGAATTATTCTGAGCGAGATGGCCTGCAAAGACTATAATCCGACCTTCAGAAATACTAAATCGGCAGCGATGGCTTCCTATTTCCCCGCGAGCGCTACACTGGTCACTTCAAGAATGGCGGCACCGTACCGCGGGCGCGCAGGCCAGGATGTCCAGTTCGACGTCACGGAAGGCCAATCGAAGACACGATCGAGGCATTCAAC
>NZ_RZOS01001122.1:0-692 GCF_004022605.1 Mesorhizobium sp. M4B.F.Ca.ET.089.01.1.1 | reverse complement strand
GCACTAGATTAATGGGCAACCTCGTCGGGACCGAAAAGGGCGCTAAACCGGCTGGCTAGATCGATCCAGGGTGCCGCGTCTCCGCGCTCTGAAGCTATTCGAACGACCGTCGCCAGATAATCGGTAAAAGCCTTCAGTCTGATGGCGCCTTGCTCAGAAAGGTGGTCAATGGCGTCAAGCGGCTGGTGAACGGCAGCCAGCATATGTTGCACCAAAAGCAGTGAGGATGGGCAAGGGCAGTCGCTCTTACTCGCGAGGCGCCTGCACTCGCTGCAAAGCGGCGGAATGTCCTCTAAGGCTAGGTCGCCGGAAAGCCGTTGTATGAGATTGTCAGTGGCGTTCCACAAATTCGCTCGCATGCAGAACGGAATGCAGCGTGACCCCATGTTGGGCTAGCAGCGCCGTAGCTCCCTCGTCGCGGTCCACGAGGCAAGCAGCGTCACCTACAATGCCCCCGGCGCGGCGAACCTCTTCAATCGCCTTCAATATCGACTTGCCGCTTGTGGCAACGTCGTCAACGATCAGGACGACTTTTCCCTCGAGATCTTCTTTGGGCCCAAGACCTTCAATCACGTCCCTTGTGCCATGAGGCTTTGGAGTCTTGCGAACGAAGATCGTGTTTATGGGTTTGTTCATCGCCGAGCTGACAGCTGCCATCGATCCGATTACGGGGACCGCTCCCATTTCAAGGC
>NZ_RZOS01001121.1:0-693 GCF_004022605.1 Mesorhizobium sp. M4B.F.Ca.ET.089.01.1.1 | reverse complement strand
ATTGCGTAGGATGGAAAAAACCGAATAGCCGGGCATACGGTTCCCTTATTTTGACGAAGAGGAGGCGGGCGAACCTGCAGAAGGCTTCCGCACCTTGCTCGAAGATACGGAAGGGTTCGGAGATTGCGATGCCGGGAAAGGGAAGCGTCGTGTGTCGTAGTTGAGGAAGGGTAGTATTGCGCGTCCATGTCTTGTGACGGCGCGATCCTGGGAGTCAGAATCGAAGAGGTTTGGCATTCCGTGCTGTCCCTTCCGGAGCTTCAAAGACAGTTCATAGAAAACGCGGATGCATGTGAACTCGGTCGTTACCAATTCACCAACATAGATGAACTTCGTCCTGAGTCAGGCCGGTCCGGATAGCAATCGGGTCGTCACAGAAAAATGCCTCAATACCAGGCGAGAGGACGTCTCTTATATGCACTACACTTCACTCTGCGTTGACGGGGCGGATGCAGCTGGAACACTGCCCCTAAAGTATGCGCCACTTGGCGTTGGATGCGCCAACATAGAGTCGCGAACGGTACCATCGCGTTTTCAGATGACAGAAGACGTGGCCCATGGGATGCGCTGGCGTTGAGTTGGCTCCTCGAAAGGTGGACCGCTATTCGACGCTTTGCCAGGCCCTAGCGCAGGCATCTTGCATGTGACCAACCCATCGCGGGCATTTAAGGACAGGGATCTGCGATGCAGGTC
>NZ_RZOS01001120.1:0-694 GCF_004022605.1 Mesorhizobium sp. M4B.F.Ca.ET.089.01.1.1 | reverse complement strand
GCTAAGCACGGAAGCGTCGTTAGGCGAGCGCCAGAAATTTCTACACAGGAAACGCTCTTCTGCAGGCTCATGCCTTGAGAAGCCGCGAGGCGCCAAATCCCCGCGGCTCCGGCCGAAGTGTAGCCGACGAATTCGAACCCGCGCGATCATCAGCCGGACTGCGAGGCGAGGCCGAGGGACACGTCGTTACGATGCTCGCGCAGCCTGAAGCTCAGCACGAGCAGCGCGACGCCGAAGGCGATGGCGTAAGCGCCGATCCACCAGGTCAAGACCAACGCGCCGATCAGCGGCGCCACTACCAGCAATGCCCCGAAAATGACAGAGATGATCCCGCCTGCCACCAGCCACCAGCGGCCGTGATCCCGCCTAAGTTGGTAGGCGGCCGCCCACATCAGCCCGCCCGACACGACGGCCCAGGCGGCGATGACGAGCACGAAAGCAAGGAGCGTGATCGCCGGCCATAGGAACGCGATGACGCCCGCCGCGATGTCGGCGACGCCCTCCAGCAGGAGCAGGCCCCAACGTTCGTTTGCACGCGCCGCGCGCAGGGCGGCGGCGATTGCGAACGCGCCGTCCACCAGCATGTAGGCCGAGAAGAAGAGGACCAGCGAGAGCATAGTCGGCCCGGTGAGTAAAAGCGCGAAAAGGCCGAAGATGATGGCGACCACGCCGCGCAGCGCGATGAGCCACCAGT
>NZ_RZOS01000111.1:0-14471 GCF_004022605.1 Mesorhizobium sp. M4B.F.Ca.ET.089.01.1.1 | reverse complement strand
GGCTCAGCGCGCGCGACAAGACGTTGTTCGTCTGCGATTTCGGCAAGCTCGGCCAGAACTACACCGTCCGCGTCCGGCACCCCTACGATGCCGGGCAGGATTTCATCGACGGGCTGATGCCGGGCTGACGCCGGGCTGGCCCGATTTTTTGGAGACGACGTATGGCAAAGACCAAGGTGGAAGCCGACCCCGACCAGCCGGACGAGCAACTCGACCGCGCCATCGAGGAACTGCGCGGCGTCCTCAAGGAAGAGGAGCGGCGGCCGGACGCGGCCCTGCGGGCGGCATCAGGCGCCAATTCCAGCATCATCATGGCCATCCCGGTCGACGTGCAGATCATCCTCGGCAGCACCGAGATGGCAGTGTCCGACCTGATGGCGCTGCAGAAGGGCTCGACGGTGGCGCTCAACCGGCGCATCGGCGAACCTGTCGACGTCGTGGTCAATGGCCGCAAGATCGCCCGCGGCGAGATCACCGTGCTTGAGAGCGATCCGTCGCGCTTCGGCATCAGGCTGACCGAAATCATCGCCGCCACCAAGAGCGCATAGGCAATGGCCGGCGCGCCCATCGATCGCCTGCAAGGACAGACAGCATGACGACGCTGACCACGCTGACGCGCCCGCAAAAGGCAGCCGCCATCCTGGTGGCGATGGGCAAGCCCTCGGCCAGCCGGCTCTTGAAATTCTTCAAGCAGGAGGAGCTGAAGGCACTGATCGAAGGGGCGCGCCTGCTGCGCACCATCCCGCAGAACGATCTCGAGCGCATCGTCGCCGAGTTCGAAGCCGAATTCACCGAGGGGGCGGGACTGCTCGATTCCGCCGACCGCATGGACACCATCCTCAACGAGTCGCTGTCGCCCGAGGAAATGAGCGCCATCATGGGCGATAAGAGGTTCGAGGTGGCGCCCGAGGGGCCGCCGCCGATCTGGCCCGACCTCGAAAAGCTGGAGGCCGGCCGCCTCGGCGCCTTCCTGTCCGGCGAGCATCCGCAGACCTCGGCCTTGGTGCTGTCGAAGCTTTCCTCGCAGACGGCGGCCAATGTGCTGCTGACGATGGAAAAGCCCATCCGCAGCCAGATCATCAAACGCATGGTCACATTGGCCGCGGTCCCGGACGCGGCGGCCAAGATCGTCGAAAGCCAATTGCGCAGCAGTCTGCTGTCACAGGCGGCGGCGAAGGACATCTCGGTCGGACAGGCGCGTGTCGCCAGCGTGCTCAACGAAATGGACAAGCCTCAGCTCGAAGAGGTGATGCACGACCTGGAGGAGGCCGGCACGCCTGATCTCGACGGCGTCAGGTCGCGGCTGTTCGCCTTCGACGATTTGCCGCTGCTGACCCAGAAGGCGCGGGTGCTGCTGTTCGACGGGCTGTCGACAGAACTGGTCACGCTGGCGCTGCGCGGCGCGCCGCCGGCGCTCACCGAATCGGTGCTGTCGGCGATCGGCGCAAGGTCGCGACGCATGATCGAATCCGAGCTCGGCCAGGGATCCGAAGGCGTCGCGCTGGCCGACATCCTGGGAGCCCGCAAGACGATCGCGGTTGCGACGATCCGGCTATCGCGCGAAGGGGCGTTCGAACTCCCCTCATCGGCACAGAGCGAAGCGGCATGATGGCGACGGCTCAGTTGACGCGCCATGGCTGAAGCGGTCGACAAGGACTCCAAAACCGAGGAAGCAACAGAAAAGAAGATCCGCGACACCGTCGAACAGGGCAAGCTGCCCCATTCGCGTGAAGCGGCGATCTTCACCTCCTTCGTCGCCATACTGGTGTTCACGGTGTTTTACGCCAAGGACGCCATCGTCGATCTCGGCATGTTCCTGTCGATGTTCCTGGAAAAGCCGGAAGCCTGGCCGATGGACACCGAAAACGACGTCATCGCGCTCTACCAGTCCGTCATTTTCGAGATCGGCCGCGCCGTCGTCAGCCTGCTGGTGCTGCTGGTGGTGGCCGGCGTCGGCGCGTCGGTGTTCCAGAACATGCCGCAATTCGTCGGCGACCGGATCAGGCCGCAGCTGTCGCGCATTTCTATCACCAAGGGCTGGAGCCGGATGTTCGGCGTGCAGGGCTTCGTCGAGTTCCTGAAATCACTGGGCAAGCTCGGCTTTGCCGTCGTCGTGCTTGGCTTCACGCTGTCGGAGGATCACCGCAGGCTGCTTGCCGGCATGATCACCAATCCCGTCGCCTTCGGCCTTGTCATCCGCAGCATCGCCGTCGACATACTGGTTGCGATCGTCTTCGTCATGGGGCTGATCGCGGCGGTCGACCTCGTCTGGTCCCGCTTCAACTGGCGGCGCGACCTGCGCATGAGCAAGCAGGAAGTCAAGGACGAGATGAAGCAGTCGGAAGGCGACCCGATCGTCAAGTCGCGGCTGCGGTCGCTGGCGCGCGACCGGGCGCGCCGCCGCATGATGACGGCGGTGCCGCGCGCCACCCTGATCATTGCCAATCCGACGCACTTTTCCATTGCGCTCAAATATGTCCGCGAGGAGGATTCCGCGCCCCTGGTGCTGGCCAAGGGTCAGGATCTGGTGGCGCTGAAGATCCGCGAGATCGCCAGGGAGCACAACATCCCGATCTTCGAAGACGTGGCGCTTGCGCGCTCCATGTACAAGCAAGTTTCGGTTGATAGCGTGATCCCGTCGCAATTCTATCAGGCCGTCGCCGAGCTGGTGCGGATCGTCTACTCGAAAAAGGCTGAGCGCAGACTGACCTCATGAACCGGCAAGCTTATGCAAAATCCCGCGAAATCATCGTCGCCAGCGCCATCGAGCAGGTGATCGCCGAACTCAGGCTGATCGATGTCGCCGACTATATCGCTTTCATACGGCTGGAGCATTTCGCTTGCCTGTCGGACCTTGTGGATTCGGCGGCCGAACTGTTCTTCATGCCGGGTACGCTCAGGCTCGGTCACGGCGGCGAAGCCCATGTCGACTGGAGCGGCAGCCCGCGCATCGTGCTCGACCTCGAGCTCAGGCCGCCCGGCGTCACCGTCTATTTCCAGCTGACGCTGAGCGAAGACAAGGACCATGTCGTGGTCAACTACGTCTCGTTCGAAAAGCCGGGCGAGAATCCGGAGCACAACACCGCTTTGCTGGAAGCGGTGATCGAGCAGGCCCGCATCCGCAGGACCGAGCCGCTCGCCTACTGAAAATCCGCCTTTGATGAAAGCAAGGCGCGGCGGTCGATCGACCACCGCGCCTGGCATGCCGTTGCCTCGAACCGGCGCGCGCTTTTGGCCCGGTCCGAGTGTAGAGAGTTCGCGGGTCGATCTATTCGATGAGGCCGAGCCGAAGCGCCTTGGCCACCGCCTGGTTGCGGTTGACGGCGTTGAGCTTCTGCGTCGACTGGGTCAGGTACTGGTTGGCGGTGTGCACCGACAATTTCAGCAGCTTGGCGATCTCCTCGCTGGTGTTGCCGTTGGCGGTCAGCTTCAGGCATTCGAGCTCGCGCTTGGAGATCGAGCGCATCCGGCTGGTGTCGGTCGGACGGATGCGGGCAACCGCGGCAAAGAGCGAGAAGCAGCGGGCGTGGATCTCGTAGAGCACGTCCTGCGGCAAGGCGATTTCCGATCCGAGGAAAATGACCAGGCCGCATTGGCCGCGGTCGGCATGGACGGGAAAGGCGATGCCGTTGGTGCCGGGCGCGAGCGGCGCGGTTCTTTCGGCCCAGGCAAGGTCCTGGAAGGCCTGCTGGGAGCTGGCGATGCCGTCGTCCGCCCACCAGCGCGGCGCCGTGGAGATGCGGGTGTGGCGCACCATTTCCTCGCCATTGGCGCCGGAGATGAATTTGGTGGCCACGGAGGTGCCGGGGTAGTCCGAATCGAAGCTTGGCACGAGGCGGGCCCGTTCCAGCGAAGGGCTGACGAAGAACAGGCCGAAAGCCCCGGCATTGATGTCGACGGCGATCCAGCGGCAGCGGCGCACGGCGTCCGGAATGGTGACGGCGTGGTGCGTTTCGGAACCGAGCGAGAAGGCGCCGAAGGGGCTGCGCTGCTCGTTGAAGAGGGCCTCGGCTGCCTCCTTGACCTGTGCCTGTTTCAAATGATGCCGCTCCTGATCGCCGTCGCGATGGCCATCGCGCGGTTGCTGGCCGCGAATTTCTGGATCGCGTGGGTGATGTAGCTGTTGACGGTGTTCGACGAGACGCCGAGGATCAGCGCGACCTCGTCGGTGGTCTTGCCCTCCGACACCCAGAACAGGCATTCGCGCTCGCGGTCGGACAGCGGGTCCTGCATGGCAGCGGCGGCGATCAGCTGCGGGATGTTGGACAGCGCGTAGCAACACTTCAGCTGGGCCTTCATCAGCCCCGGCTGGTCGATCTTGCCGGCCTGGGCGGCCGAGAACAGCGCGAACAGGCGCTGGCGGCCGACATTCAGCCGCAGCGAGTAGATTTCGGCATGGCCGAGCACATCGAGCAGGCGGGCCTCCTCGCCGCTCAGCAGCGCGCCGGCATCGGGCGCCTGGGCGGCCACCAGCGGCCTCGGGCGGTTGCCGGGCGACGCGGTCAGCGGTCCCTGGGCGAGGCCGGCTATCAGCCGTTTGCCGATGAGTTCGATGGCGTCGAATATCCAGTTGGAGGACACGATGCGGGCATCGCTGCGATCCTGGTCGTGGATGATGGCGACAAGCATGTAGCTGTCGGCGCCGATCTCGGCGGCAAGCTGCATGAAAAAGCTGGTGAGGTCGCCGCGAGACGCCAGGCGCGATGGTTCGGATTGGAGAAGCGCGGCGGGACTGCTCATCTTATGCTTTGGCCGGAATCGATCCATGTGCCCGGTGCTGGTGTCGCCAGCGGCCGAACCCGAAATACGCGTCACTGTCACGAAGACACACTCAAGGCGCGGTCAGCGCCCAACCAGGTCGGAATCCCTACAGGGAACGCGAAGCCGTCCGCGTCTGGTGCCGGCCGAGTGCCGGAACTTGAGACTTTGGGTGGTCGCCGCGCCCCCCGAGGACCGGCTGATTCGGGTCTAATCTACCCGTAGATGAATCCGACATCAAACGCGATTTGACAAAATCGAATCCGGTGGACTCGGATCGCGACTCAGGGGCCGTTTCGCGCTGCTTTCAACAGGTCTCTTCGATGGAAAAGCGAGGGCGGTGCCGGGCCGCCATATCGGGGCGCGGCCGATTCGGCTAGGATTCGTATGGCGGCAATGGATGGGCGTCCGTTGCCGGTGGTCTTGCGGGGGAAACGATGAGCGATTCATTCCAGGAAGTGACGTCCGTCTCGTGGTTCGGACGGATCAAGCGCGCGGTCGGCGGGGTGGTCTTCGGCCTGATCCTGATCGTGCTGATGGTGATCGGTCTGTTCTGGAACGAAGGCCGCGCGGTGCAGACGGCGCGCTCGCTGGCGGAAGGCGCCGGCGCCGTCGTCTCGGTCGGCGTCGACAGCGTCGACGCCGGCAATGACGGCAGGCTGGTGCATGTGACTGGACCGGTGACGGCCGATAACGGTCTTGCCGATCCGGATTTCGGCATTCAGGCCGAGGGGCTGCGCCTGTCGCGCAGCGTCGAGATGTACCAGTGGAAGGAAGACTCCAAGTCGGAGACGACGAAGAAGCTGGGCGGCGGCGAGGAGACGGTGACGACCTACAGCTATTCGAAGGTGTGGGACGACAGCCAGATCGACTCATCCGACTTCAAGAAGCCCGATGGCCACCAGAATCCGCCGATGGCGATCCACAGCAGGAGCTTCCAGATTGCGGAGGGCAAACTCGGCGCCTTCACGCTCGACAGGCCGGTGCTCGACCGCATCGGGGGCGACAAGGAATTTTCGCTCTCGTCCAGCCAGTCGGCTGCGATCGAGGCTGCCTATACCGGTGCAAAGCCGATCAACATCGTCGACGGCAGGATCTATCTCGGCGCCGATACGACGTCGCCGGCGCTGGGCGACTATCGCATCGACTACGAGCTGGCGCCGCTCGGCACCGTCAGCATCGTCGCGCGCCAGGGCGGCGACCGGTTCGAGCCCTACCAGACGGCGGCCGGCGATGCGTTGCTGATGGTGGATACGGACGACGTGCCGGCCGACAGGATGTTCGCCGAGGCGGTCAGCGCGAACACGCTGATAACCTGGCTGCTGCGCGCCGGCGGCCTGATCCTGCTGACGATAGGCTTTGCGCTGCTGCTCGGCCCGATCGGGGTGATCTTCGACGTCATACCCTTCCTCGGCAGCCTGGCTCGTTTGGGCACCGGCATCATCGCCTTCGTCCTGGCGATCCTGGTCGGGACGACGACGATCGCCATCGCCTGGTTCTGGTATCGGCCGGTGCTGGCGGCCGCCATCCTGGCCGCGGGCGTCATTGCTGCGGTGGCGGTGTACATGCTTGGCCGTTCCCGCAAACCGGCCGTGCCGTCCGCGGCGCCGAGCCCCGGCGCTGCCGCCTAGCGTAGAGTTCCAAAGGGCGGCTGCGGGCGCCCTTTGGCTTCCTACCTGTCCTCGAAGCTGGTCAGCACGCCGACGGCGTTGATGCCGATCTCTTCCACAGCATAGCCGCCTTCCATGACGAACAGCGTCGGCAGGCCGAGCCTGGCGATGCGGCGGCCGATCTTGGGATAGTCGGCGCTCTTCAGCTTGAACTGGCTGATCGGGTCCTTCTCGAACGTGTCGACGCCGAGCGACACCACGACGACATCGGGGGCGTAAGCGGCAAGCTTGGCGCAGGCATCCTCCAGGGAGGCGTTCCAGCCGTCCCAGTCGGTGCCGAACGGCATCGGGTAGTTGAGGTTGAAGCCTTCGCCTTCGCCGATGCCGTGCTCGTCGGCATGGCCGAGGAAGAACGGATATTCGGTCATCGGATCGCCGTGCAGGTTGATCACCTGGACGTCGCCGCGGCCGTAGAAGATCTCCTGCGTCCCGTTGCCGTGATGGTAGTCGACATCGAGGATCGAGACGCGCCTGGCGCCCTGGTCGAGGAACCACTGCGCGGCGACGGCGGCGTTGTTGATGAAGCAATAGCCGCCCATGAAGGCGGCGCCCGCATGATGGCCGGGCGGGCGGCAGAGCGCGAAGGCGGCCGGCTCGCCGGCCTTGACCAGTTCCGCCGCCGTCAGCGCCACTTCATAGGACGACTTGATCGCCGCCCAGGTGCCTTCGACGAAGGTGGCGCCGGCGTCGAAGGAATAATAGCCGAGCAGGCCGTCGATGCGCTGCGGCGGCACGTCGCCGCGCAAACCGCGCGTCGGCCATGTGAACGCCATGGCCGAGCCCTTGTGCCCCTCAGCCGTCCATCGCGGCCAGACGGTCGGCAGGAAGTCGATGTAGTCGGCACTGTGCACGCGCTTGGCGGCGGCGAGATCATGCTCGACCGGCCCGATGATCGGCCCCAACTTCTCGCTCTCGACGCGCGCCCTGATGAATTCCGCCCGCGACGGCTTTTCGAAACCCGGCACGATCGCCGACGTGACCAGTTCCATCTGGCCTGCATGGCCGGCGTGAAGCGGCGAATAGACAGTCTTCATGAAATTCCTCTCGAAGTGCGAAATCAGTCAAGATTGAGATAGGGGTTCACCAAGGCGAGCCACATCACTTCCACATCGTCCTCGATAAGGTCGTATGTCTTGCGATCCCTTTTCAGCCCCACAAGCCGGCATGCGTGCCCGACCTCCATCATCAGCAAGCCGAGGCGGCTCGCGACCTTGTCTTCAAGAGCCGGGTTCACATGCTGCAGCCATGCGGCGTAGAGGGCGACGATCTGGTCGTCATATTCGTTCTGGATCGGCCTCAGGTCGGCATTTCCCGATATGGCCTCGATCACCGGCATCAGGCTGGCGTTGTCGAGATAGAGCTTCGAGGTGTCGATGAAGAGTTTGCGCACTTCCTGGCGAAACTCTTCGCGGTTGGTGGGCGGGGCGACCTCGATGCGCCTTGCGATCACCTCCGGAAACGACGACAGCCAGCGCCGGGCGAGGTCGAGAAGAATGGCCTCCTTGTTTGGAAAATACTGGTAGACCGAACCGACCGACAGGCCGGCATGCTGGGCGATGGCGAGCGTCGTCGGCGCCTTGGTTCCTTGCTCCCGTGTCAAGGTCAGCGCCGCGTCGAGAATCCTGTCGACCACCTTGCTCGAACGTTGCTGGCGCGGCTGCTTGCGCGGTTCGAGCGCTATCCTGGTTTCGCGGCTGAGGTTGCGCTTCACGGCTCTAGGTCCCCGTTCCCCGCCCGGTCTCAAGACAGGCGCTGGGTGCTGTCCACAATTCATTCGAAATTCGGAGCGTTGACAAACGCGAATAATTAGTCGCATTCTTTATCCACGCTGTCTGCCGGGATAACAAGGGGAATTTCGAAGACAGCGCGCTGGCATCATTTTTGTCCCATGGCGCGCCGCTCCGGCGGAGTGGAACGCCGTTGGCCAAGGGGCTGCCGGTCACGGCCAGTCGTCAAAAGCGCGGAGTCGCGATGTCTGTCACGGGTGCGGATCACAATGCGGATCTGATCGTCGTCAACGGTCGTGTGCTGACCATGGATGCCGACAATCCCGCAGCCGAAGCCATTGCCGTCAAGGACGGCGCCATCATCGCCATCGGCAGCCGTGCCTCGATAGAAGGCTACACGGGAGCGGCCACCAAGATCGTCGACGCCGGGGGCGGCTCGGTGATCCCCGGCTTCATCGAAGCCCACATGCATCTGTTTTCGGGCGCAGCCGAGCTTGCGCATCTGCAACTGTCGGGCGTCCACGGCTTCGAGGCGCTGCAAGCAGCGATCCGCGATTATGCATCGGCATGGCCCGACGCCAAGATGCTGGTCGCGCAAGGTGTCGACTATACCGTGCTCGGCGACGAGTGGGTGACGCGCCACCATCTCGACGCGATCCTGCCGGACCGGCCTTTCGTCATGGCCGCTCCCGACCACCACACGATGTGGGCCAACACCAAGGCGCTTGAACTGGCAGGCATCCTGCACGGACGCACGCTTGGTCCGGGCAACGAAATCGTCATGGGCGAGGATGGCCTGGCCGCGGGCGAGCTGCGCGAGGGCGAAGCGTTCGGTCCGGTGCTCGATCTTGCCGGCGAAGGCCGGGTGCGGCTCGGGCTGGCGACCGGCGGCGAGCCGGATCCGACGCCGACCGCCGCCGAGCGCGCCGCCGACCGCGACATCATGCGGCGTGGGCTCGCCTGGTGCGCGCGCCACGGCATCACCTCGATCCACAACATGGACGGCAATCTATACCAGCTCGAGCTGCTGGCCGAGATCGAGGCCGAGGAGGGCTTGCCCTGCCGCGCGCAGATACCGTTCCACTACAAGAATTTCATGACGCTCGACATGCTCGACAAGGCGTCCATCATGGCCGAACGCTACAAGGGCGAGTGGCTGTCGTCGGGGATGGTGAAGGTCTTCTACGACGGTGTGCTCGATTCCTGGACGGCGGTGATGGTCGAGCCTTATGCCGACCGGCCGGACTGGGTGGGCGAGCCGCTATTCACGCCGCTGCAGTTTGTCGAGCTTGCGGTCGCCGTCGACAAGCGTGGGCTGCAGATGGCGGTGCATTCGATCGGCGACGGGGCGGTGCGCGCCGTGCTCGACGGCTACGAGGCGGCCGCCAAGGCCAACGGCAAGCGCGACAGCCGGCATCGGGTCGAGCACATCGAGGTCATCACCGACGACGATGTGCCGCGCTTCGAAAAGCTTGGCGTCGTCGCCTCCATGCAGCCGCCGCATCCGCCCGGCGCGATGGATTTTCCGCTGGAACCGACGGTGTCGCGCATCGGGCAGGCCCGCTGGCCGCTAAGCTATGCATGGCGGACCCTGAAGAATGCCGGCGCGCGCGTCGTCTTCGCTTCCGACTGGCCGGTAGCGCCCATCGATCCGATCCTGGGCATCCAGGCGGCAGTGTTGCGCAAACCATGGGCAAGCACCGACCCCGATCAGAGATTCTCGCTGCACGAGGCGATTGCCGGCTATACGGTGGAAGGGGCCTATGCCGAGTTCATGGAGAACCGAAAGGGCCGCCTGAAGCCGGGCTATCTGGCCGACCTGGTGGTGCTCTCGGCCGATATCGAGGCGACTGCGCCGGAAGATCTGCACAAGGTGCGGCCGGTCACCACGGTTTGCGGCGGAAAGGTCACCTATCAAGCCTGACGGTGGCACGGGAATTGCTTTTTAGTCCAGTCCAAGCTCCGCAGTTGCCAAGCCGATTGGCTTATGGTGACAATCAAACAGGAACAAAACCTGCCGCCAAGAGCAGGCCATCTCAATGGGGTAATCGTGCCGGAACAACCGGATAAGAATGCGATCGAGGTTCGTGGCGTCCGCAAGGTATTTGGCAGCGGTGAAAACCAGGTTGCCGCTCTCGACACGGTTTCCGTGTCGATCCGCGAAAACGAGTTCTTCACGCTGCTGGGCCCTTCCGGCTGCGGCAAGACAACGCTTCTGAGGCTGATCGCCGGCTTCGACTTTCCAACCGCCGGCGAGATCCTGCTGTACGGCCAGGACATCGCGCCGCTGCCGCCGTTCAAGCGGCCGGTCAACACCGTGTTCCAGTCCTACGCGCTGTTTCCGCACATGACGGTGGCGGAGAACATCGGCTTCGGGCTGGAAATGCTCGGCAAGCCCAAGGCCGAGATCAAGGCGCGCGTCGGCGAGATGCTGAGGCTGGTCAAGATGGAGGCGCTTGCCGGCCGCCGCACCAGCCAGATCTCAGGCGGCCAGCAGCAGCGCGTGGCGCTCGCCCGGGCCCTGGCGCCGCAGCCAAAGGTGCTGCTGCTCGACGAGCCGCTGTCGGCGCTCGACTACAAGCTGCGCAAGGAGATGCAGATCGAGCTGAAGCGGCTGCAGCACGAGACCGGCATCACCTTCATCTTCGTCACCCACGACCAGGAAGAAGCGCTGACGATGTCGGACCGCATCGCGGTGATGTCGTCGGGCAAGATCCTGCAGGTCGGCACACCCTGGGACATCTACGACAAGCCGGCGGAACGCTTCGTCGCCGACTTCATCGGCGAGACCAACTTTCTCACCGCCGCCATATCGGGCATGGGCAGCGGCAAGGCGCGGGCGACGCTCAAATCCGGCGCGACCATCGAGGCGACGGTGGCCGAAGGCTTCCAGCCGAAGGACAACGCCACCGTGGTGGTGCGGCCGGAGCATGCCAAGCTGACCAGCGGCAAGGGCGATCTGTCGGGCACGGTCGAGAACATCGTCTATTTCGGCACCGACACGCATATCCATGTCCAGCTGGACAGCGGCGAGGCCTTCACCGTGCGTCAGCAGAACACGCGCAGCGCCGGCTGCGGCTTCGAGCGCGGCGACAAGGTCGGCATTCTGATCGGCAACGACGCCGCGCAAGTGCTGAGGGACTGATGGCCACCGCGGAACAAGTCGCCAAGGAAGCGGAACGGCGCGACGTCCGCACGCGCTGGCTGCTGTCGGCGCCGGCGCTCATCATCATCTTTCTGGCGGCGACCGGCCCGCTGCTGATCGTGCTGGTCTATTCGCTGCTGACGCCCGGCGCGTACGGCGACGTGAAATGGCAATTCTCGCCGGAGGCCTGGCTGTCGGTGTTCATGGAGCGTGACATTTTCGACGACACGCTTTCGCTTGCCGCCGCTCACGTCACCATCTTCTGGCGCTCCATCAAGCTGGCGATCGTGACGACGATCGCCACACTGGCGCTGGGTTTCCCGACCGCCTATTTCATGGCGACGCGCAGTGAAAAGACGCGCGACATCTGGCTGTTCCTGATCACCATACCGTTCTGGACGAACCTGCTCATCCGCACCTTCGCGGTGCTGCAGATCATCCGCAACGAGGGCATCATCAACACCATCCTGATCAAGCTCGGCATCGTCTCGGCGCCGGTCCAAATCCTGTTCACCGATACGGCGATCCTGATCGGCATGGCCTATGTCTACCTGCCGCTGATGGTGCTGCCGATCTATGCCAGCATGGAGAAGCTCGACTTCCGGCTGGTCGAGGCCGGCTACGATCTCTACGCCAGCCGGTTCCAGGTGCTGCGGCGCATCATCTTCCCGCTGGTCAGGCCGGGCGTCATTGCCGGCTCGATCCTGGTCTTCATTCCGGCGATCGGCGCCTACGTCACGCCCAGCGTGCTCGGCGGCGGCAAGAACATGATGCTGTCCAACCTGATCGAGCTGCAGTTCGGGCAGGGCCGCAACTGGCCGCTCGGCTCGGCGCTGTCGATCACTGTGATGATCATCGTTATGGTGGCGCTGCTGGCCTATGTGCGCAATGCCGGACGGGCGGAGGTGCGCCATGGCTAATTTCTCGATCAGGCACCAGCCGGGCTTCACCGCGATCGCGGCGACCTGCTTCGTCGTCCTCTATCTGCCGATCATCGTCCTGGTGTTCTACGCCTTCAACGCCGCGACATCGACCTCGGAATGGGGCGGCTTCTCGCTGAAATGGTTCCAGTCGGCATGGCAGAACACGCAAGTGATCGATGCCACCCTGCGATCGTTCCAGATCGGCTCGGTTGCCGCGGTGCTGGCGACCATCGCCGCAACCATGGCGGCGCTGGCGACGACCCGGACAGCGGCCTATCCCGGGCTGACCTTCAAATACGCGGCGATCAACCAGCCGCTGATGGTGCCGGAGATCGTTACCGGCGTGGCGCTGCTCATCTTCTTCTCGCGCATCAAGATTTTCACCGGCTATTCCGGCCTCGGCTATCTGATCGCCGCGCATACGGCGTTCTGCATCCCCTTCGCCTACCTGCCGATCCGGGCGCGGCTGGAGAACATGGACCTGACGCTGGAACGTGCCGCCGCTGATCTTTACGCGACACCGTGGCGGACGTTCCGCCGCATCACGCTGCCGCTGCTGTGGCCCGGCATCCTGGCCGGGCTGATGCTGGCCTTCGTCATCTCGCTCGATGACGTCGTCATCACCGAGTTCGTCAAATCGGGCGGCCAGGACACGCTGCCGACCTACATGCTCGGCCAGATCCGTCGGGGGATAACACCCGAGATAAACGCGATATCGACCGTATTCCTGCTCTTGTCGGTCGCCATCGTGACGTTGTTTTTCTTCATCAGCAGGAAACGCGATTAGACATCAGAAATGGGAGCACAACCATGAACTGGAAGATCACGGCGACCGCCATGGGGTTGGCGCTGCTCGCGTCGACAGGCGCGGCCCTCGCCGATGGCGAGTTGAACATCTACAATTGGGGCAACTACACCAGCCCCGACGTCATCAAGAAGTTCGAACAGAAATACAACGTCAAGGTGACGATCACCGACTACGATTCGAACGACACGGCGCTGGCCAAGGTGCGCCAGGGCGGCACCGGCTTCGACATCGCGGTGCCCTCGCAGACCTACGTTCCGATCTGGATCAAGGAAGGTCTCCTGCTCGAGACCAATCCTGGAAAGATGGAGAACTTCAAGAATGTGGCGCCGGAATGGGCCAATCCCGATTTCGACCCGGGCCGCAAATACACGGTGCCGTGGGCCTGGGGCACGATCGGCGTGGTCGTCAACACCGATGCCTACAAGGGACCGACCGACAGTTGGGGCATTATCTTCAACACGCCGGACGAGCTGAAGGGCAAGGTCAACGTCGTACCCGAAATGAACGACGTCATCTTCGCGGCGACCAAATATCTCGGTGGCAAGCAATGCAGCACCGACAAGGAGCTGCTGAAGAAGGTGCGCGACACGCTTGTCGCGGCCAAGCCCAACTGGATCGCGATGGAATACAACACCATCGAGAAGATGGGCGCCGGCGATTTCAAGGCAACCAGCGACTGGAACGGTTCGGCGCTGCGCCAGCGGCTGGCGAATCCCGCCATCCACTACAATTATCCGAAGGAAGGCTTTGGCCTGTGGAGCGACAATGTCGCCGTTCTCAAGGAAGCGAAGAACGTCGAGAACGCCAAGCTGTTCCAGAACTTCATCATGGACCCGGAAAATGCCGCCGGGCTGTCGGCGTTCCACCGCTACGCCAATGCCATCACCGGTTCGGACAAATACATGCCGGCCGACATGAAGGACGCGCCCGAAGTGGTCATTCCCGAGGCAGACAAGGCGCATGCCGAACTGCAGGTGATGTGCCCGCCTGAGGTCCAGGAACTCTACACCAAGATCTGGACCGAACTGCAGAAGTAGCCGCATAGCGACGGACCCGGCGGCAGGCGCCGCCGGGTCCGTTTTCATGTCGTCGGGACATTGATCATGGACTCCTACCGCAACTCCGATCCGCGGCCGCCGATCATGCAGGGCTCGCCGCCGAAGCTGGTCCCACCGAAGCTCGATTGGGACAGAGGGCCATGGAACCGCTGGGCATTCCAGAATATCCGTGAAGTCCTGCCGACCGTCGAGGTGTGGCGTGGCAATGGTGATCGCGGCCGTTTCGAGCGCGTCGAGGTCGATCTCGACGACCTGCCGGTGGTGGACAGCACGGGATCTGCGACGACGCTCGCCGGGCTGCTCGACGAGACTTACACGGACGGCTTTCTCGTGCTCAAGGACGGCAAGATCGCCTATGAGCGCTATTTCAACGGTATGGACG